>JAZNOJ010000076.1:0-33011 GCA_045580735.1 Candidatus Egerieisoma sp.
GAAACGAGGGGCTGAAAATGCTTGTAACTATATAAAACAAATAAAGAACCGTAGGAACTACGGGGATAGCTTGGTAAAAAAGGTTTCGTTGGAAGCCTGTTCCTAAGAATCTCGTCACTTTAGTGATGAGAGGTTCAATATGGTCTTAATATAGTAGGTGAATTAATTTTTACAAAAAAATAGTTCATCGAAAAATGCGAGGTGGTGTCTATATTTTTGTCTATAAAGCTTGCATTATATATATAAAAGGGTGTAAAATAATAGTAGATAAAATAAAGTTGATTTTTCGATATACAAAAATAAAAGGACAAGGGAGTTGATTTTTTTATGGAATTTCGTGATGTTTTATATTCAAGACATTCTGCAAGGTCATTTACAGACCGAAAAGTCACAAAAAGTGAGATACATTCAATGCTCGACGCCGCGATACATGCACCAAATGCATGTAATATGCAGTCTTGGTATTATTATGTTTTGACGGATCCATTGATAAAATCACGCCTGGCAAGTGAGGGTATATGTGCCTCATGGGTTGCTGAAGCACCTGTGGTATTTGTAATTTGTACTGATGCAGAGAATCTTTCTGAACGTTTTGGTGAACGTGGTGAAACCTTTGCAATACAAGATACAGCTTTATCTGCTGAAAACCTTTTGCTTTGTGCTACTGATATGGGACTTGCAGGATGCATAATTGGTGCGTTTGATGAGGAAAAATGTCGCAATTTACTTTCGGTTCCTAAAAAATTAGGAATAGCTATGCTAGTGCCGGTAGGTGAAGCGGATGCACCCGTAGCACCAAAAAGCAGAAAACCGGTGGAAATTGTCGTTACTTATCTTTAAGGTTTGTGTTTTTACTATATGATGGTATTAATGGTGGAATCTTTAGATTTCACCATTAAATATAGAAAAATGATTTAAATTTTCTAAAATAATTTTTGTGTTTAGTGAGTAATTCGCATTTAAAAGAAGTAGAGTTATTCATTATATTTATAGTACTTGTAAAAAAATTTAAATATGATAAAATAATCGAATAATTCGTAAAGGAAGGAAATGTATAATTATGTCAAAAGATTTTTTAAGCTTAGATCTTGAAAAAACTATAAGTTTTCTTGGGGAACATGAAATTTCCTGCTTAAAGGAGCAGGTTGAGGCTGCTCACGATATGCTTCATAATAAAACCGGAGCAGGTAATGATTTCACAGGGTGGGTAGATTTACCTATAAATTATGATAAAGAAGAATTTGAACGTGTAAAGAAATGTGCTGAAAAAATTAAAAAAGATTCAGACATTCTTGTTGTAGTAGGAATTGGTGGTTCTTATTTGGGAGCAAGAGCAGCTATTGATATGCTTACACCAAATTTTGATTCTATTAAAGGGTTAAGAGATAAAAACAAAACAACAATTCTTTTCGCAGGTAACAGTATAAGCGTAAACTATATTTCAGATTTAATGGATATAGTTGATAGTAATAACTATGATGTTTCAGTTAATGTTATATCGAAGTCAGGTACAACGACAGAGCCAGCTATCGCTTTTCGTATCTTAAAGGAGTTTATGGAAAATAAATATGGTAAAGAGGAAGCTGCTAAGAGAATTTATGCAACTACAGATAAATCAAGAGGTGCGCTTCGTAAGCTTGCAGAACAAGAAGGATATGAGACTTTTATTATTCCGGACGATGTAGGCGGACGTTATAGTGTTTTGACACCTGTAGGTCTTCTTCCTATTGCGGCTGCAGGAATTGACATCGACAAAATGATGGAAGGCGCGGTAGATGCTTATAATAAGTATTTGGAAAAGGATATGACTAAAAACGATTGCTATACTTACGCAGCAGCAAGAAATGCCTTGTATAGAAAAGGTAAAATGATAGAAATTATGGTAAATTATGAGCCACAACTTCATTATTTTACTGAATGGTGGAAACAGCTTTATGGTGAAAGCGAAGGAAAGGACCAAAAGGGTATTTTCCCTGCAGGTGTTGATTTTAGTACAGATCTTCACTCAATGGGGCAATATATACAAGATGGTATGCGTGTGATTTTTGAAACAGTTATTGATATTGGTAAAGCTAGAAGAAGCCTAAAGGTAAAAGAGGATGCCGATAATCTCGATGGACTAAATTATCTTGCAGGAATGGACATTGATTACATCAATAAACAGGCTATGCTCGGAACCATAATGGCACACAATGATGGTGGTGTTGCAAATATGGTTCTTCATGTACCTGAAATGGATGCATATAATTTTGGTGCAATGGTTTATTTCTTTGAGAAGGCTTGTGGTATTAGTGGATATCTTTTAGGGGTAAATCCTTTTAATCAGCCTGGTGTTGAAGCATATAAGAAAAATATGTTTAAGCTTCTTGGTAAGCCTGGATATTGATTGCACAAAGAGTTAAAAGCTTTAAAATAAGAGGTGCATTCATTAATGGTTTTTCACGTAAAGCCCAAAATAGCTTATTTGAAAAAATATTGTACAGCTTATCAAAATTATCATTATTGATTTTATTTGGCTCGCTTTCTGGCGAGCCTTTTTCAATTAAATATAGTGCCATTATGGCAATGCTGCGATAGTTGAGCTCCTGTATGTCTTTTGGAAATAAGCAGGGCAAATCTTGCATACTATTAATACACCATAAATCACGTGCATACATTGAAAAAATGTATTTTAGGTAATCGTTTGAATAGAGCTTTTTGCTTAGTAAAATGCATGATGGCTCATGAGTAAAATATATGATTTCTTCACTTTTTGAATGAGACATTTTTTGTATAAAATCAAAAAGGCGGCTTATTAAAAAGCCGTCATTAATATAAATATTTACAAAACCATTATTAGAAGTGAATGTATAGCTCGATGAGCGCGTTTTTGGTGCTTTGACAGGTCGGAGACTTTGAAAATCACCATATTTGCAATTTGTGTCATCATAAAAATACTTACATATCACATCAAAATCAAATTCATTTAAAAACAAATTAATCACCCTGTATATCGAGCTGTTTCTTCCTTGCGTAAGAAAGCTAAATTAATAAGCTCAGTTAGAAGATTTGTGTAAGATAGTCCTTCTGAAGTCCACATTTTGCTATACATGCTTATATCAGTGAAACCAGGAAGTGTATTAATTTCGTTAAGAAGTATTGTTCCATTCTTTTTAAGGAAAAAGTCAACTCTAGCAAGACCTGAACAATCTAAGGCTGCAAATGCTTTTAATGCATATTCTTTTATTTGCTCAGCCTTTTCTTGAGGTATATCGGCAGGAATACATGATACGCTACTGCCTTTTATATATTTATCTTCATAATCATAAAACTCCTTTGAAGGCTTAATTTCACCCGGGGTTGCTGCTTTAGCATCAATATTACCCAAAATAGCGCATTCAATTTCACGACCATCTACAAATTCCTCGATAAGAACCTTTCTGTCAAATTCCTGAGCTTCCATAAGTGCTTTTGAAAGCTCCTCAGGCGTTTTTACTTTAAATACACCTACAGATGAACCACTATTTGACGGCTTAATAAAACAAGGATAACCTATTTTTTCGGCAACAACATCTGTATATGCTTCAGGATTTTTTTTCAAAATATGACGATATGCAACAATATGTCTGCATTGAGGAATACCAGCATCCTTTAGAATGATTTTAGTATATGCTTTATCCATTCCTGCGGCAGAGGCTAAAATTCCACAGCCAACATAAGGAATGTCAAGAAGCTCAAATAAACCTTGAACAGTGCCGTCCTCACCATTTTGTCCATGAAGAACGGGAAGAATAACATCGCTTTCTTCAAGTGCGGCGATTCCTTTTTCAAGACAAATATGGCCCGTTGGATTTGCAAAATCTACCCAAGATCCGTCTAGAAGTGCTTCTACGTTTCCAGTATATGGAAGCCATTCTCCTTTTTTTGTAATACCTATCATTATAACATCAAAAAGTGTTTTATCTATATTTTTGATTATTGAATATGCAGAAACTCTTGAAACATCATGTTCGGTGGAGCGTCCACCAAAAACAACAGCAACCTTCTTTTTCATGTTTATCCCCCTTGCTAAGCTTATAACCTTTGTATTTTACATCTATTCAGTTTCTATTTCAAGGAAAACATTTTCAGAATAATCAGCTTCCGGCATTGCACTTTCTAAATCGGTGACAAGCTTCATGTTTCTGTGAAGACTTGAAAAGTCACAAACTGTATTAGATATTTTATTTTTACAGCTTGTAATTACTACCTCGTCAATATTTTTAAATTCTGTCAATGTATTTGTTATAGAGTAAGCAATGAAGTCAGTATCACTGGTTTGATTCAATGCTGAGCAAAAGGCTTCGTTAAAATCTATGTATATTGTGTTACTTGTAATTTTAACGCTGTTTAGGGCTGTGCCTTCGGGAATAGTTTTTACAAGATTTGAATTTGAAGGTCCACTTATCAACATTTCGACTATTTTTGATGCCAAAACATCATTTTTTTTGTCTTTATCTGTAAATTGTATAAGCTTCGTTTCACAAGATAATTTATCGCCTTTTGCAGTTTTATAATAAAGTTTAACTTTTAAGCTGTTATTTATTGAAGCTACCTCGCGGTCAGTAAGTGAAATGCTGCTTACAGGGAAATATTCATCGTTATTTGATACATTCGATAATGCTGTGTCGTCAAGAGCGCCTTTTTTTGAGCAGGCAGACAATAATACTATAGAACATATTGCGGCAGTGAGTAATATTAATTTTTTCTTATACAAAACAATACACCTCTTAAAAATAATATACGATGTATATTTATTATTCATTGCTTTAAAATATTCGGGAAATATTTCCTGTTTTTTTACTTTTAAAAATAAATGTATTAAAATATTTAAAGTGTCAAAAAAGGAGTTTGTCGGGGAAGGAGGTATTATGAAAAATGATTTAGTCGATTATGGAATGGAAATAGTTATAAGCTCAAATAATATTACTACTCTATTCGTAGATAGACTGGACATGGAAAGATATATTTTGTCTTTAGCTAAAATGGTAAACAAGGAGTCTAATTCTGATATTAAGCTCTTAATAGCAGGCTTTGGTCAAAATATACTTGTGATTGTATTTAAAGGTGGAAATGAGGAAAAATTAAAAAAAATAATTCAAAAAACACATATTTCATATTCTTCGTATAGGCGAAACAAAAAAAGTCCGGTATCATTTGACAAAACAAAATTTAATTTATTAGAGGGTAAAAGGGCGATTTCTATTGCTGTTAAAAATGTCAAAAATGAATCGGAGTACATCTGTACGGATATATTTGTATATAATAATATATTTATCAAAGCAAAGAAAAGTATGGTGCCGGTTGAAAAATATTTATATGCTACAGAGCTTGCCAGAGAGTTTAATGAAATGGACTTAGAGGAAAAAAGAAACTTTATTGTAAATTTAAGAGTAAAATATTCGTTGTCGTATAGAAATATTGGAAAAATATTAAATTACAGTAGCAGTAAAATTTATAGAATAGTGAATAAATAAATATATAATTGGAAAAAATAACCTTTGTATGAATATATGTTATGGAGGTTATTTATGAATAGAAGAAAGTACATTATAATTCTTTTTGCGATTGTTTTTATGTTTGCTACAGCGATATTTTTTGCGGCAGAATACTATTCATCTAAATATACGGAAAATGTGTTACGTTTTCATGTTTTAGCAAACAGTGATTCTATTGAAGACCAAGCATTAAAGCTAAAAGTACGTAATTGTGTCGGGGAAAAAATTACAGAATTATCACAAAATTCCAAAAGTGCTGAGGAAACAGAGAATATAGTTATAAATAATATTGAATGTATAAAAAAAGAAGCAGAAAATTGTATAAAAAATGAAGGATATACTTACGGTGTGGAAATACAGACAGGAGAATTTTATTTTCCGACAAAACATTATGGAAATAAATCATTACCTGCTGGAAATTATGAAGCTGTAAGAGTTTTAATAGGTGAGGGTAAAGGGAAAAACTGGTGGTGCGTTTTATTTCCGCCGCTGTGTTTTTCAAATGGTAATTCCATGGAAAATAGCTTGGCTGATGAGGTTGCTGATGATGAATTAATAATTAGGTTTAAATTTGTAGAGTTATATCAAAAGGCAAAACATAAAATTGTAGATTTCTTTTCGAGTATATAAACAAACCTTGAAGTATAAAAATTTTTCTCTAAGATTATAAAATATGCTGGTAATATTTTTCTTTGTGTGGTAAAATAGCTTGGTGTATGATATGCAATATAAAAATTATTAGATACAGAGAGGAATTTGAAAGTGCAAAAAGAAATCAATTTAAAAAGTATTTTTGAAGTAATTCGTAGTAAGATAGTAATAATATTGGCGATTACTATTGCAGTGGCTGTTTTAACAGTTCTCTATACTGCTTTATTTGTTACACCGATGTATCAGTCGTCTGTAGATATATGTTTACGAAGTGATATCGAAGATTCGAGTGCTACTTCAGGTGCAAATGAAAGAAATCTTTATTTATACGCAAATGACTTGATGGATACATGCATTGAAACATTGAAGGCGGGAGATGCACTTGATGAGGTTACACAAAGACTTGGTGAAATGAATCCGTCGTACAAGGAAACAAAATTAGAGTATTCTGATATATCAGTTTCTCAAGTTAATGACAGTAATATCATTAGCGTCACTGTTGTTACATCAGATCCTCAATTATCATATGATGCTTGTGTTGCTTTTGAAGCAATGGCGCAAAGCAGAGTTCCGGAGGTTGGTGAGCTTACCATTTATAAGACTGACTCACCTGATATAGCTGAATCTCCTGTATCACCTAATATGATTAAAAATTGCTTTATTGCAATTTTTGCATCGTTTATTCTTAGTGCAGTTGTGTTTGTTTTATTAGCACAAATGGATAGCACAGTTAAAGATGGAAATGATGTTGCAGAACAGCTTGATATGCTTTTGCTTGCTGAAATTCCTGATATACTTAATGCAACAGAGCAGGAATATGTTTATGCAACCAGAGCACATGGCGGTACAAGGAAATAAGGGGGAATTATAATGAATAAGACAGATAAGAATACTAAAATTTCAGAACAAACATATATTATAACTAATCCTAACACTGCATTTTCAGTAAAAGAGGCTTATAATTCCTTAAGAACAAATATATTATATGCTTTATCTCCAATTAATGGTAAAATTGTTGCTATTACATCAGCAAATGCTAGTGAGGGTAAATCAACGGTAGCAGTAAATTTATCAATTACATTAGCACAAACCTCGGCAAAGGTTTTGCTTATTGATGCTGATATGAGAAGACCTTCCATCCATAAAAAACTTAAATTGAGAAATTCTACAGGTCTTTCTAGGTTTGTGGTAGGCTTTGAAAGCCTTTCAGAGTCATTGAAGCGTGATGTAGTACCAGGCTTAGATGTAATGACAGCAGGTCCGATTCCTCCAAATCCATCAGAGCTTTTGAGTAGTCAAAATATGAAGGTTTTCCTTGAAAAGGTATGCGAGTATTATGATTATATTATTGTTGACTGTGCTCCGATTAATGTTGTAACAGACGTAGCTGTTATGTCAGATTCAATTTCAGGGGTTCTTGTTGTAGCAAAATATGGAAGAACAACGTATGATGATTTAAAAGAGGTTAAGTCTTCATTAGAAAAGGTTAGTGCGAGAATTTTAGGTTTTGTTGTTACGGAAAAATCACGTAGCAAGAATAAGAAATATAAAGCGGATAGTTATTATACTGCTGATGATAGGTGATTAATTAGTTTATGTATTATATAGATTTTCATACACATATTTTACCGGGAATAGATGATGGGGCAAAAAATCCACAAATGTCTTTAGAAATGCTAAAGGAGCTTTCAAAGGAAGGTGTAGGTGTGGTTTTTGCAACGCCTCACTGCCTTTTGTCGGGTGAAAATGAGGAGACTTTTATAGCTCGTCGAAATAGTGCTTATGAAAATCTAATGTCCTATATCAAAACACAAAATGTAGATTTTGATATTCCAGAGATAAGATTAGGTGCAGAAATTCGTGTATCTGCCAATCGTATGCAGATAAATGATATGAATAGTCTTATGCTTCAAGGTGTTGGTGCTGCACTATTTGAGCTTCCAATGATGTCATATAAAATGTCATTGAGCGAGAATATTTACGATATATCGTTGCAATTTGATATTGTGCCAATAATTGCGCATGTTGAAAGATATATGAACATATATTCTGATGATGATTATGATGATTTGTTAGCAATACCGAATGTGATTTTCCAAGTTTCAACCAGTGCTTTTCAGGACAAAAAGGAAGCAGCTTTTCTGGGTAAGCTTATTAGAAATGGTGCAACAGTAGTTTTTGGAAGCGATTGTCATAATTTATCGTCAAGACCGCCGCTTATGGAATCTGCATTAAAAAAAATGAAGAAATTCTGTTCTAAACAAAAAATTCAGCAAGCGCAAATGGACGAGCTTTTTGAGTACCATACAAAAATTGTAAAGGGTGTTTTACTTGAAAAAGATTAATTTAAAGGATTTAATAAAAGAACCAAAGGTTATTATTGCACTTTCATGTGTTGTACTCATATTGATGATTGCATTGGCTGTTGTAGCTATAGATGCGTTGGAAACAGCAAGCTATGTACCTAATGGGGGAAAGGATGCTGCGGATATAATAGCTAGTGAAAGTCTTACCCTAACAAATGATATTGGAAAGCAAAAAATCTCGGCCTCTTATGCAGAGCTCGAGTCTAATTATAAAGCA
Organism: Candidatus Egerieisoma sp.; assembly: GCA_045580735.1. GTDB lineage: Bacteria > Bacillota > Clostridia > UBA1212 > UBA1255 > Egerieisoma. The sequence continues at coordinate 8,751 of JAZNOJ010000076.1, forward strand.
TGGAATTCTAATGAACAGGGACTTACTGATGGTATATTTTGTATAACTACTGATTCTGCGTCTAACATTGTATTTGATATAGATAGTAATAATGTAGCTGCAGAGGGAAAATCATTCTCAAATTATAATTATTGGTGGATTGATTCTGGTTGTACAGATTTCTATGCAGTTATCAATATTTCTGGTAAGGTCATTGATTTAAAAGATTATTACATACTTACTCGTGATGAAACAGGAATATATGGTTCTAGAGCTTTGCTGAATTTTTATGAGGCAGAGGCTGTTGATTTGTCAGGTGCTACTGTTATAGGCAATGTTTTGGCACCGTATGCTGCTGTGAATTGTAATAATGTCACATTATATGGACAGATTAATGGCAAGGAAGTTGTTGGCGAAATGGCTTATCAAAAGGATTTGCCTTTTGCAGGATATAAACAGTTAACAAACGATTTTGAGGCTGTTACATTCCATAATGATGCTGTTAGAGTTGCGGCTATTGAATATTTAATAAGTAATGATTTTGAAAATAAATATACAAATTATAAAACTACAAGCTCTTTTAAAATGGTTGATGTAAACGAGGTTAAGAAGATTTCAATTTATTCAAATGGTGAAACACTGACATCGTTAGAAGAAGATTTGGCTATTTTTCCTCAACTACAAGAGGTTATTATTAGTGGTGCTGATATAGAAAGCTTTTCAACTGATTTAATTCCTGAAATTAAAGTTCTCACAATAGAGGATACCACAATTTCTTCCCTTGATATTTCTAGTGCTACTAAGCTTCAAAAGCTTGTTATAGACGGAAATCCTGCATTGAAAACATTTAATTATAATCAAAATGAAGCAATGCAAATTTTAAGTTATGCTAATACACCATTGGGATGGATTGATTATCAAAAATTCCCTAATTTATATTATCTTGATTGTAGTGGTTCACAGGTAAAGTCGAATTTAACAATATCCGGTGAAAATTTACAAAATTTAAAGATGTTGGATGTTTCATATAATAGTAACATTATGACAATCTATTTAAATACATTTCCTAAATTGGAAATGTTAAATTGTTCGAATTGTCCTATAAAATCATTAGATTTTAATGGTGCAGATAAGCTTCAATTTTTCAAGGGTAGTAATTTAAGAATACCTAATTTTGATTTTAAACCAGCCAAGGCTTTAGCAAAAATTGAGGTTTTTGGAGAAACAGTGCAATCAGTAGATGTTACCGACCTTCCTATTTCTGCTTTATATTACGATGCGCATGTTGAGATAATTGGCTTGAAGCTTCCGGAAGGGGCTACTATGGGAGGATCAATAATTACCGGAGCACTTGTAAATGGACAAATTGTAAATGGTGTTATGATTGATGGAAAAATAATATATGACACTTCCGGTAATAGTATAACAGAAGATCAAATAGTAAGCGGTATTATGGTAAACGGACAAATTGTAAATGGCGTTATGATTAATGGTAAGCTTGTGTACTATGATCCGGTTACAAATACTATTGTAGGAAGTGAAGATGGTTCAGTAGTTGGTGATATTTCAAATGACAATTCGGGTGACTCTGAAAACAATGCTGTTGAAAATCAAGAGCATGTAAACGATACTAACTCTTCAGAGGAAACACCTAGTGTAGAAAATGAAAGCAATAATGCTGGAAATAATGTAGAAGAAGAGGTGCAAAATCATGAATGATAAAGAGCACTCAGTTAAACGAAGGGTAACTAATAAGCTTGAGTCAGATAAATCAGAAAAAAAGGTTTTATCAGATGCAAGTGTATTAAGTACGTTAAAAAATAATGATAGTAATTCTAATTCAGTAAACGAGATTGATAATCCTTCCAAGCAAAAAAAAGGAAGACAGACATCAAAGATGGTCGATGAAGCTGATTACGAAATCGATAAAAATATTGTAGATGAAAACGTTCAAGAGACGAATAAAGTAGATGAAATAGTTGAAGCTATTGAGCAAGAGAAGCCTGTTGCTCCCGTTAAGGAAGATATTTCTGAGGAAATTGCTAAGCTGGCTAATGACGAAATTAGAGTAAATAATAAAAGAAAAGCTGGAGAAAAAAGAAAAAAGAAACCTGATAAGAATGCAAAAATATTTTATTTGCTTACACAAACAATATTATGTGCTGTTTTGTTTTTTACAATTGGTATGATAGGAAATAAGCTGTATTCATACATATCAGAGCAAGCAAATAATCAACAGCTTCAAAATGAATTTGGAATATCCTTTGCTGCAGATAATTCAGCATCAAAGAATAATAATGTTACAAATAAGCCGGTACCGGAATATCCGCTTGAGACGCCTCCTAGGTATACATATCCTGAAGGTATCACACTGGCACAAATACAGGCACTTGAAGAGCAAAATTCGGACCTTGTATGTTGGCTTCATATTCCTTCAGAAGAAATTGAACCTATAAGTTATCCTGTTTTACAGGCAAAAGACAATGATTTTTATCTGTATAAGAATTTTAAGAAAGAATATGCTCGCTCAGGTTCATTGTTCTTGGATTTTAGAAATGATGCAGAAACGTTATCTGGACATAGTATTATTTATGGACATAATATGAGTGATGGTTCTATGTTTGGTAATTTGCTTAAATATTATCAAGCAAAGGATGGTTCATTCCTAAGAAAACATCCGTATGTATACACGTATTCGTTGTCAGGTGTTGGTATTTGGAAAGTTTTTTCGGTATATGAAACCACAACTGACGAAGATTATATCAAAACATATTTTGCAACAGAGCAAGATTATTTCAAGTTTATAAAGGATTTGCAGAATAAATCCTATTTTGAAACTGATGTATTATTAAAGGCCAGTGATGATGTTCTTACATTATCAACATGTTATAAATTTAACGCAGAAAACGGAAGATTGATTGTTAATGCAGTTAGAGTTGGCAATAGCATTTTAAACTAAGAAGGATATGCATGAAAATAAGCAAAATTCAAAATGAGCTATATGGGGTTACAGAAGTGTCGGATATATTTATAAGCGAATATATGCCGGGGCTTCCGCCTCATGCTGTAAAACTATATTTATATATGCTTTATTCTTCAAAAAAGAGCATAGAGTTTGACGAGTCTGCATTGTCAATGATTTTGAGCTGCGATTTGTCCGTTGTAAGAGAAAACATAATAATTTTAGAAAGTATGGGATTAATAACGTGTCAAGATGGTTTGGTTTTATTGAATGACATTGTGCAAAATGAAATTGATAGAAATTATAGACCCAGAACATCATGTAAACCATGTGAGGTTAATGTTAACAGACAAGATAAGGCTTATGAAAGAGCAAAAATACAAAAAGCTATAAGTGACAATTTTTTTGCAGGTCAAATGACGGCTCGCTGGTATAATGAGATTGATACTTTTTTTGAAAAATATGGCTTTGAACCAGAAGTTGTTTTTCTATTATTTCAGCATTGTGCAAAACAGGGTGAGGGAAAAATATCACCTCCTTATGTAAGAAAGGTTGCTGAAGATTGGGGGAATAATCAAAAAATAAAAACGCCAGAGCAGCTTGAGCGTTACCTGAATCTATATGATGAATATAGCAAGTACAGAAACGAAATAATGAAAAAACTAAGATACAGAAGGAATATGACTGTATATGAAGAAGAGATTATAAAAAAATGGTTTTATACATATAAGTATAAAATGGATATTATTGAAATTGCTCTGAAAAAATCAAAAAATAAGATGAATGCTTCTATAGCAACATATGATAATATTATCACCTCATGGTATAAAAACGGATTGAAAACTATTGAAGAAATCTCTCAATTTGAGGCAGAAAGAATCAAGCTATATAAGGATATGTATGCTAAAAACAAGGCAGAAAATAAATTGCCTAATAATCAAGAAATTCGTCAAAAAAATAATTATACTCAACGAGAATACGACGATGATTTTTTAAATAGCTTGTTTACTGATTTAACTAGTAAAAAGGAAGAAAATCTATGATTTTAAATCGAATTAATACAGATATAGATAGGGAATTTGAAAATAAAAGGCACAAAGCAAGAGATGTTTTAGAAAAAAGAAAGGCTGAAGTATACAAGATAATTCCTGCAATTCAAGAAATAGATAATTATATGAGTGGTCTAGGTATTTTACTTGGTTATAGAGCAATGAATAAAAAGCCTTCGGACTTCATAATTCAAAAGCTTCCTAAACAGTATTTGAATTTAGATGAGGAACAAATCAAAGCTGAAATAAAGAATTTAGAAGTGCTAAAATCAGGCTTATTAAAGAGCAAAGCATTGGATGAAAATTATTTAAATAATTCCTATGAATGTAAAGTATGCTCTGATACTGGATATATAAGTAAAGATAATGGTATAATAGAAATGTGTAAGTGCAGAAAAAATATTTATGCACAAAAATTAAAGGAGCTGGCAGGAGTTCCGGAGAATCATATTTTTGAAAATTTCAATTTGGATTATTATAGTGATAGTGAAGATAAAAACAAATATGGTATATCAGTATCTCCAAGAGAGTTAATGAAGTGTGTTTTAGATAGGTGTGTGCGATTCGTAAATGATTTTGAGAAAATTGATAAAGATAATATGGTCTTTATAGGTAAATCAGGTTTAGGTAAAACATTTTTGGCAAATTGTATTATAAATGCTTTAACAGATAGATGTTTTTCATGTATGTATGTTTCAGCGACAGACCTTTTTAAGTATTTTGCTTCAGGATTTTACGGAAGAGATGATTGCTCTGAAATTGTTGATTTAATATTGAATTGTAATCTTTTGGTTATTGACGATTTGGGAAGTGAAAAGCAAACAGAAACAAGATATGCAGAACTTCTAGATATATTAAACAAAAGAGAATCAAATAATAAGAATAAATTATGCAAAACAATTATTACTACTAATATGATGCCTGCACAAATCAAAAAAAATTATGATGAACGTGTTTTTTCTCGTATATATGGAGAATATGATTTGTTGAAATTTGCTGGAGATGATGTAAGGTTAATAAAAAAACAAATAGGTAAGATATAATTATATAATTAATTTTATCTAAAAATATTGACAAATTAATCATATTAGATTAGCATAACAATGTTAATATATCTAAATAATCACAGTACAAATTCGAAGTACAAATCTTTTTATATCTTAATTAAAAATCTGAATTTAGGTTGGTGTATTCATGAATCTTGATGAACTCAAGAAGAAGAAAATTAGCGATTTGCGTTATATTGCAAAGATGCTAGGAGTTAAAGCTGTCACTACATTGAGTAAACAAAGCTTGATTGATTCTATTTTAAATCTAGAAAGTCAAAATGACAATATCTTGAATGAACAGAATATTACTGAATTAATAAGCGGTGAAGTGCAAGAGGAAGCTATTCAAAATGTAGCTCAAAATCAAGTGGAGCAGGAAGCAGCTCAAGAAGAAATAGAAATTGTAACTGCTGCTCAAGAAAATGATAAAAAGTCAAATAAAAAAGAAAAGTTAAAAAGCAAAACTGTAAATAAAAATAAGAAAAATAACGAAAAAGTAAGACAAAAAGATAAGTTGGATAAAAATTCTTCAAACAATGAGTCTAAAACTAAAAACAGCAAGAGTGCTAAAATAGCTAAAGAAGAAAAGAAACAGTTAGAAGAGCCTTCGAATGAAGATAATAGCGAAACAGCAAATAAAAAAGAAAAGAAGCCTGCATCTCAAAATATAGAAAAGAAAAATACAAAAAAGAAGAAAAAGAAAGCGGAAGCTGTAGATGTTAAGGCAGATGAAGAAATTAAGGAAGTAAATAACGAAGAAGCTGTAGAAACAGTTGATGAAAAAGAAGAATCCAAAGAAATTAAACAAGCAGACAATACAGAAGACGTTGAGGGTATGCTTGAGATATTACCTGAGGGATATGGCTTTTTAAGAACAGAAAAATATGTTTCAGGAAACAAAGATGTTTATGTTCCACCAACGCTCATTAGAAAATTTTCATTAAAGACCGGTGACAAAATAAACGGTAAAAGTAAAAATCAAAGGGAAAATGACAAATATCAGGCTTTATGCTACATAAATACAATTAATGATGATACTATTGAAAATGCATTTAAAAGAAAGCCCTTTGAGACTCTTATACCTATTTATCCTAATGAAAAAATTAAGCTTGAAACAACTTCAAATGAGCTTTCAACCAGGATAATCGATTTAATATCACCTATAGGAAAAGGTCAAAGAGGAATGATAGTTTCTCCGCCTAAGGCTGGTAAAACGGTACTTTTAAAGAAAATTGCAAATGCAATTTCAGAGAATTATCCTGAAATACAATTAATTGTATTATTAATAGACGAGCGTCCGGAAGAAGTGACAGATATGAGAGAGTCAGTTAAAGGTGATGTTATATCTTCGACATTTGATGAAATGCCAGAAAAACATATTCGTGTTGCAGAAATGGTTTTTGAGCGAGCAAAAAGGCTTGTTGAGCAAGGAAGAGATGTAGTTATATTAATGGACAGTCTTACAAGACTTGCAAGAGCATATAATATCACAATTTCTCCTACGGGACGTTCGCTTTCGGGAGGATTAGATCCAGGTGCACTCTATAATCCAAAAAGATTTTTTGGTGCTGCCAGAAATATACGAGATGGTGGAAGTCTTACGATTGTAGCTACAGCACTTATAGATACGGGAAGCAAAATGGATGATGTTATTTTTGAGGAATTTAAAGGCACAGGTAACATGGAGCTTCATTTGGATAGAAAATTATCTGAAAAGAGAGTTTTTCCGGCTATAGATATAAATAAATCAGGTACTAGAAAAGAAGAGCTATTGCTTACAGAAAAAGAACTTAATAGTGTATTTTCAATAAGAAGAGCAATGTCAAATCTGGGTACGGGTGATGTTACAGAGATGATTGTAAGTAAAATGCAAAAAACAAAAAGCAATGAGGAGTTTATAAATACAATCAAAATATTGCCTAATGAAGGAGCAAAAAGCTGAGATGATTCTCTGAGATTAATTTATAAGGGAGTTTAGAAGTAATGTCAAAGGATAAAGTGTTTGTATCATTGTTAAGTTTTGTTATTCTTATTCTTATTTTCTCAATATTTATGGTGTCATTTTCAGAACCTTTAAATGTTCAGGCAGAAGAGATTACATCAAACAGCAAATTTTCACTATCATCTGTTGATTCTGAAAATAAAGAAATAAATGTTTCTAAATTATCAGATGATGATTATACAACATATACGTCTTTTGATGCTGGTGATGCTTTGACTATAAAAAGTGATACGCCTATTGCATCAGTATATATTGTGTGGAACAAAGTACCGGGTGAGTGGAAGCTAATAGCAGAGCAAAAAGAATACCTGATGGGTAAAAATGGATTTTTACATGAATTTGTAGATGTTGTGAGCCTATTCGGAATGGCATCAAGTGAGATTACGATTACAATGCCAAAGGATATATCAATATGTGACATTTATACATTTTCAGAGGGAGAGCTGCCTAATTGGGTTCAAACGTGGCAAGCACCCTGTGAGAAGGCAGATATAATGTTGTTATCTACGCATTCGGATGATGAGCAGCTTTTTTTTGCAGGTGTTCTGCCATATTATGCCGGAGAGGTTGATGCTGCTGTACAGGTAGTGTATCTTACAAATCATTGGGATACACAAAATAGACCTCACGAACAGATTAATGGACTTTGGACAGTAGGTGTTAAAAATTATCCTATAGTTGGACATTTTCCAGACGATGTTAATACACTTAACAGAAGTGGCGAAAGTGTGCAGGAAACACTTGAAAGAGTTTTAGAGGGAAGCTATGATGAAACAGGTACATGGAACGAGGCTAACTTAATAAAATTTCAAGTTGAAATGATAAGACGTTTTAAACCTCAGGTCATAGTTGCTCACGACATTAACGGAGAATATCAGCATGGTGCTCATATAGCTAATACTGACACGATGATAAAAGCACTTGCACCTGCAGCTGATATGACGCAATATACAGAGCTTGCAAGCGAATATGGTGTTTGGGATGTACCGAAGGTTTATATTCATTTATATGAAAATAATACAATTGAAATGAACTGGGATACTCCTTTAGAAAAATTTGGCGGAAAAACAGCATTTGAGGTTTCTAAAGATGGATATGGTTGTCACTATTCGCAGCATTGGACATGGTTTACAAGATGGCTTAATACTGGAACTAATGTTAAAAATGCAGAGCCGGTAACGAAGGCCTCTGAATTTACACTTTATAGTCCATGTAAGTACGGCTTGTATAGAAGCTTAGTTGGAGAAGATACAAAAGCTGATTTTCTCGATAATATAACCATGTATAAAGATCAAGCTCCGGAAGAGCCTGAGCATACAGAAGAACCATCGACACCATCCGTTAACCCTTCAACACCCACAGAAATACCAAATACTACTATAAATAAAAAAGGTTTGACATCTTTACAAAGGATAGTAATTTATTGTATTATTACTATCTGTATTATTGCATTATTAATTGTTATAATTATTAAAGTAAACAAGAAGTATAGATGAGGTAAATAGATGATTGGTTTTTATAATGTTTCTGTAATATTGACATATTTAGGTTTAATGTCATCGCTTTTCGGCATGGCAAATATTTTATTAGCACCAAATGGAGATTCTTTTGCATTAAAGGTGGCATTTTTATGCTTGATTTTTTCGGGCTTTTGCGATATGTTTGACGGGAAAATCGCTCGGAGAATAAAGCGTACACAACAGGAAAAGGAATTTGGAATACAGATTGATTCTTTATGTGATTTAATATGCTTTGGCGTATTTCCTGCTTTTATCGTTGTAGCTATGAGTAATCGTCATTGGCTTAGCATGATTGCGGGAGGGTTATTTGTATTATGTGGTGTTATTAGATTGGGCTTTTTTAATGTTATGGAGCACGAAAGACAGCAGCAAACTACAGAAAATAGAAAATATTTTCAGGGATTGCCTATAACATCATCAGCGATTATATTCCCCTTTATATTTGCAATTGAGTGTTTTTTGAATGGCTTAAGAGATAATTTCTCAATGAAGCTACCAAGCTTAAATTTAATGTATACTATTATTATGTTTTTGGTTGCTTTCTTGTTTGTTTGGGATATTAAGGTTAAAAAGCCTGGAACCAAAGAGGCTGTAGTATTAGCTTTTATAGGATTGCTGATTGTAATTGGAATACTTACGGGAAAGGCTCCGGTAATTTAATGAAATATAAGCAAAGAGATGGTAAGATAATTGAGCTTGAAACAAAACAAGACAGGCTTTTAAATAAATTATATACTACAAGGTTTGGTAGGAGAATTGCAAAAATGCTTGCAGTGAGAGCTGTTTCTAATTTTGGTGCTTTTTTCTTAAATCTAAAAATTTCAAAAATATTTATTAAGAGTTTTATTAAGAAAAATAATATTGATATGTCTCAATATGAGAATGTTGAATACAAATCATACAATGATTTTTTTACAAGAAAAATTAAACCTGATGCTCGAGCTATTAATCAAGATCAATCTGTAATTATAAGTCCGTGTGATGGAAAGCTTACTTTGATAGAAATAAATGATGATACTGTTTTCTATATCAAAAACGGAGAATATACGTCAGAAATGTTATTGAAGGATAAGGCCTTAGCCGAAGAATTTAAAGGTGGTTGGTGCTTTGTTTTTCGATTGACTGTTGATGACTATCACCGTTATTCATATCCATGTGATGGAAAAAAGGAAAGAGATATTTTTATACCTGGTGTTTTGCATACGGTAAACCCTGTTGCTGCAGAGAACATGTTAATATATAAAGAGAATTGTAGAACATATGCAGTATTAAACACAGAAAAATTTGGCAGAATTGTTCAAATGGAGGTAGGTGCTCTTATGGTTGGAAAAATTACTAATCATCATAAGGGTGAATATTCTTTTAAGAAGGGCGAAGAAAAAGGATTTTTTGAGTTTGGTGGTTCTACAATTATTTTATTAATAAAAAAAGATAAAATAGAAATATCTCCGGATATATTAAATAATACCGGAGATGATAGTGAATTGTTGATTAAAATGGGAGAAGAAATTGGAAAAACAGTGTTAGCATAAATTTCTTTAACTAGGAATTAGGAGCTTTTGACCCGGATATATTATTTCCGGGTTATTTATATGATTTATTTCCTTTAATATTTCCATTGGAGCATTATATCTTTTTGCGATTTTCCATATTGTATCATTGGGTTGGACTACATATAAAAGTATAGAAGGCTTTTCGTCTTCATTTAATTGCATTTCCTCTAGTGTAGCTGAGCATACAGTGTCAAAGGAAAAACATTTTGCCTGAAGTCCTTTTACACAAATAGTAATTCTTAACTCTATTTCCTTTGAAGAGATAATATTAAAGCTAACATGGTTTACTAAAAGCTTTAAGAAATTTTCAACGTTTTCTTCAGAAAGTTGTGAGTCTATTACTTGTGAAAAATCTGATTTTATGCTTGCTTTAACGACAGGATTTTCGATATCGTTAGAAATATATAGTACGTGGTACATTATTTTTCCACTTATGATTATTTTATCATTATCCATTACCCATGAATAATCGCAAATATTAGCTTTGACATTAACAATTTGGGAAATTGCTGGTAATTCATCGGAAATTTCTACTATTTCTTTTATTGAAAATTGTGCATTAACATTTTCGATATTTTGAAAAGCAGAAATTGTATTTTTTTCTAATGTTAGATTTTTTGACAAAGAGTATGCATCTATCATAATTTCTGCATCATGGGAGCTGTATGAATATGCAACAACATCAATTTTTCCGCTAATTTGTAATAGTCTGTTTTGGTTGTCTGAATCGACATCGATTGATATCTCTAAGCTGCTTAAATTGAGCTCAGTATACCATTTCGTATTTTCATCACAATTTATTGGGATAATATGTGAGAAATTTATCTCGTTTTCAATTATTTGCATGCTTTCTGTGCTGTCATCAGCTATGTACAATGTAGATATTTCTAGAATACCCTTTATTTGTATATTATTAGTATCATAGATGGTTGAAACATCACATAGATTAACGTCATTTTTTAATATTTCCTTGTAGGGTGCTTTAGCTCCAGAAAGCTCAATACTCTCAGAAATACTTATTGAATCATTTAAAACCTCGTTAGATATTGTAATTTGAACATTTTCCTTTTGTATTTGAATGTCATCTATAGACTCTATTCCATAACAAATACTTTCTTCTTTTGAATTTTTTGCGGTGATTTGTATGTTCAATATTGTTTTGATTGATAATTTTCTGCTATTGACAAGCTCTGATTCGATATCATCTATTGAGTATTGTGGAATAATATTTTCGTTATTTTCAAAATATTCCTTCGTAAATGCCACATGAGATGAAATAGTTGAAAATGCCTTTGTGACATATTTTACATTTAAATTCTCCTCGTCAATTTGCTCGGCAATATACAAAATGTCATAAATTAAATTAAAAATGATTTTTGTGCCTTCTTGTGTTTTTTCTACATTTACTGTTTCTGGATGCACACTTACTGAGGCTATTTTTGTGCCGTCAGGAAGCTGATCTGGGATAATACAATTATGCTCATATGCAGTGTCTTGAATTTTTAAGGTGGAAATGTTATAAATTTTTACACCTTCTTTTATTAAGTCAACCATATTTTACCTCCTTTTTTCGCTCTTTTGCGAAGATATTTTATTGTATGCATTTCGATTATTTTTAATTACTAAATATATTTTTTTATTTCGTATGAATATATCTTTTTTAGGATATTGTAAAAATTTAAAAAAACAATATGTGGTTATTTTATTTTTTTAAAATTTGTGATATTATTTTTAAAAGCAATGAATGCTTAAATAATATATGAGTAGGAGGGTGCTTATGAAGGTAAATTTAAAAATGAGAATGATTAGTTTTCTTCTATGCGTTGTGATGCTAGTATCTATTTTACCTATTTCAGTCATGGGTCAAACAGATGATAATGCTGAAAATGAGCTTATTACAATCCAAATGTTTGACGTGTATGGAGATGGTTGGAACGGTGCTGCAATTGATGTTTATGAGGATGGAATTCCTATTGGTACAGCTATGGCAGAGGAGTTTTATGAATCCACATGGACATGTGCATATGATTCTAGCAAAGAATATGAGTTCTTTTGGATAGAAGGTGCATATGATGGAGAATGTAGTTTTAATATTTATTACGGAGATAAATTAGTTTATGTAGCAGATATGGACCGTTGTAATTCTTATACGAATAATAATCGTTTCTATCCGGTATGTATAAGTCACGTATTTAGTGTAACGGATGTCGTTGAGCCGTCATGTAATAGTGATGGATTTACCATATATACTTGTGAAATTTGTGGATGGTATTATACTGGTAATTATGTGACAAGTACAATTGAGCATATTAGAAATGAAGATACAGTTGCTGTTATTGAGCCTACATGTACAGAAAATGGATATACGATGTATGAGTGTAGTGAATGTAGAGAAACAGTTTATGAGGATTATGTTGATTCATTAGGTGGTCATACAAAGGATTTCGATACAGCAGTAGTTACAGAGCCTACATGTACAGAGGATGGATATACAACATATACATGCTCTGTATGTGAAGAAATATTTAGTGATGATTATGTAAGCGCTGAACATGATTTTGTTCAGGTCTTAATTACAGAACCAACGTGTGTTTCAAATGGTTATACAACATATAAATGTAAATATTGTGATGTTTATAACAATGACGATTATATCGATGCTTTAGGACATACAAAAAAATTAGACACAGCTAAGATTACAGAGCCTACATGTGATAAGGAAGGATATACAACATATGAGTGTAGTGTATGTAACGCATTTTTTGAAGATGATTATGTTGAACCAGTAGGTCATATAATAGACCTTGATACAGCAGTAGTTACAGAGCCTACATGTACTGAGGAAGGATATACAACATATGAGTGTAGTGTATGTAACGCATTTTTTGAAGACGATTATGTTGAACCGTTAGGTCATACAAAGGATCTTGATACAGCAGTAGTTACAAAGCCTACATGTACAGAAAATGGGTATACAACATACGAGTGTAGTTTATGCGAAGCTCTTATTTATGATGATTATAAAAGCTTGCTGGGACATACATTAGGTGATAATGGTAATTGCACAGTTTGTGGTGATTTATATACGATTCCTGTTTGGATTGCGGGCAATCAAATTGAAGCAACTAACATAAACGATGTTCTAGGAGATGGTACAGTATCGTATGACATAGAATCAAATACATTAACATTAGAGAATGTTAATTATTATGATTCTGATTCGTTCTTGTATTCAGAAATTCCGTTGAATATTGTTTTTAAAGGAAATAGTTTTTTGAGATCAGAAAATTATAATATGTATTTTGATATTACCAATGGTAATATCAATATTGGTGGTGATGGTACTGTTGAAATAATATATTCTGAATCGTCAGGTATTGTTATAGAAGGGAAAAACGTAGGCTTAATTATTGGCGATAGTATACATCTTTCGATTATGGAGAGCGATATTTCGTCAGAATATCAACAAGACGGTATTTATATTCAAGCGATTAATATTAATACAGTAGTCAAGGATAATGCTACAGTTAAATTAGGTTCTATCAGTGATTTATTAGATGAAGAAGGTTTTTATTTATCGGCAGAAGAAAAAAATAATGTGACCATAAAGGACAATGCTGATTTAATAATATTTACTGATGATGAAGAAGGTATATACCTTGATGGTAAGGAACAATATGTTGGTATTGAAGGAAATGTTTATATAAAAATTATATCAGAAGAAGAAAGTATTGATGCTGCTAATGTTAATATTTCTGGTGGAACTATAAGCCTTGAAGCAGGTGATGATTATGAAGCTATATATGCGGATAATGTTACAATTAATGGAGGAATTATAATCGCAACAGGTGATTATGCCGGCATAAACGCAGAGGAGTCAATAGTTATTAATGGTGGTAATATAACTGCAATTGGTACAAGTATTGAAATTTATAGCTATGGCATAAATGTTGACGGCGTATTTGAAATGAATGGAGGAAGCTTAACGGCAGCAGGTAACGAAGATGGTATATATATTGATGGTGAAGCGATAATTAACAGCGGAACGATAAAAGTTAACAAAGGTGGATTGTGGTTAGAAAAGTTTGACTTAGAACAGGAAATAGATGTACCCGGAAAAATTACAATTGGTTCACATATTAAGGTTGTAAATCCAGAGGACGGAAGCATATGTGTTGAATATGTAGATGAAGACAATAAATCTTATACATGTGTAGTTGATGGCGAAGGAAAAGAAGCTTATTCATTTATTATTACTGACAATAACGTTGGTGAAGAACATTTGTTCGTTACTTATGTGAGTGATGGAAACGCAACCTGTACAGAAAATGGCACAAAGACAGCTAAGTGTGATTATGGCTGTGGGGCTACTGATACAATTATCGACGAAGGTTCAATGCTTGAGCATGAATTTACTACATATATAAGTGATGGAAATGCAACTTGCACAGAAAATGGCACAAAGACAGCTAAGTGTGATTATGGCTGTGAGACTACTGATACAATTATCGACGAAGGTTCAATGCTTGATCATGAATTTACTACATATATAAGTGATGGAAACGCAACCTGCACAGAAAATGGCACAAAGACAGCTAAGTGTGATTATGGCTGTGGGGCTACTGATACAATTATCGACGAAGGTTCAATGCTTGAGCATGTATTTACTACATATATAAGTGATGGAAACGCAACCTGCACAGAAAATGGCACAAAGACAGCTAAGTGTGATTATGGCTGTGAGACTACTGATACAATTATCGACGAAGGTTCAATGCTTGAGCATGAATTTACTACATATATAAGTGATGGAAATGTGACCTGTACAGAGGATGGCACAAAGACAGCTAAGTGTGATTATGGCTGTGAGACTACTGATGTAGTAGTTGAGGAAGCTCTTGGCCATGATATTAAGGATTATGTTTGCCAACGTTGTAAAGAAAGCTTTGTTGTTAAAATAAGACTAGTTGATGATTCTGAGCTTATGATTGAAGAAAACGTTTCGACAGCCTTGTTAATTGGTGTTGAAATAGATTTGCCTGCTAGTTATTTAATGAGCAATATCAAAAATACTGAAGGTATTCAAATAGTAAATCTTGACAAAAATGCTTTAAATGATAGTGATAAGCTTGGAACAGGCTTTGCAATTCAATTAATTAAAGATGGCGAGGTAGTAGATGAGCTAATTATAGTTGTCAACGGTGATGTTGATGGCGATACTCAAAGAACAGCAAAGGATGTTGCTAATATGAGACGTTTTATATCAGGATGGGATGTTTCTTTCGTTGAAATAGCTGCAGATCTTGATGGCGATACTCAAATTACAGCAAAGGATGTTGCTCTTGAAAGACGTGCTATTGCTGGTTGGAATTAATCAATTTCATTAACGCTTGATACTTTAATAAGTTATGAGCAAATAATCCCCTTTCCTCTATGATGATATGTACCCTCTTTACTGGACAAAACCAGTAAGGAGGGTATTTTATTAAATATGTTTCTAAATAAAAAGAGTTTTTTGAATTATAAAAAAGTAGCTTGTTAGGATTTCTTAGTTGATATACGAGCAAATTTGTGGTATCATAAAAGTGATATTTGTCGAAAGAGAATATAACCTTTAAATTGGAGGATTTATACAATATGAAAAAGCGCACATATGTAGTAGTTATACTGTTTGCATTAGTATTAGCTTTATTTGCTGGTACATTCACATCAGTAATAGCAGCAGGTGTAGATAATATAAAAAATCAGATTAGCGATTATGAATCAGATATAGATAATATAGAAGACGAACTTGATAATTTAAGAGAAGATATCGAAGCTCAAAAGCAAAAGGACGAGGCAATATCTCAAGAAATGTCTGAAATTCTTGAAAAAAAGCAGGAACAAACATCACAGCTTGAACAAATGCTTGACGATTTAGAATATATATATGAACAATTAGAGCAATACTATGATTCTATTGAGCAAGCTGAAAAGGATTATAATGCTGCATTAGAGCAATTTTATGAAAGAGCAAGAATTATGTATCAATATACACAATTTGATTCTTTAAAGCTTTTCGTAGAATCGAAGGATTTTTTTGATTTTACAAATAGAGATAAGCTTTTTTCGAGAATGATGGAAAATGACAGAAAAGCATTGGAAGAGCTTACTATAATGAAAGAAGATTTGGAGCAGAAGAAAGAAATCCAAGAGCAGCTAAAGGTAGATGCGGAAAAATTAATTGCTGAAAAGGAAGCTGTTATAGCGGCAATAGAAGAAGAAGAGGCTATAGTTTCTGAAAAGCTACAAGCCAGTCAAAATGCTTTAAATGTTTTAGAGGCTCAAGAAGAAGCTATGCTTGAAGAATCTAAACAAATAGAAAGAGAAATCAGAGAGCTGGAAAAGAAATATCAAGAAAGTATGAATTCTTCCAATAATAGCAATAGTTCTTCTAAGCCTACATATGAGTTTAGTGATAATAGCGTGCTTTTGTGGCCCTCGAGAAGCACAAAGAAAATCTCATCATATTTTGGCATGAGATTACACCCCATATACAAGTATTATCGTATGCATAACGGAATAGACATTGGTGCATCTTATGGAACAGATATTCTTGCATCGGATGATGGTGTTGTATCATCAGTAAAATATAATTCCGGTGGTTATGGTTGGTATATAGTTGTATATCATGGAAATGGATTATCCACACTATATGCACATTGCAGTTCTATAATTGCAAGTGAAGGACAAAGTGTTTCCAGAGGACAGGTTATTGCACTTGTGGGAAGTACTGGTGCATCTACCGGACCGCATATTCACTACGAAGTAAGACAAAATGGTTCTCCGGTAAATCCACTCAATTATGTTTCTCCATAATTGTTTCAAATACGCAAAATGCTTTAGATGTAGAATTTAAGAAACACAGATGTTTATTAATTTCTTCTTATTTTAAAATTTTGATTTAGGTATGCGAATTTTGTATTCATTGTTATAGCTAATATAGCTAAAATGCTTGCGAAATTCGCATTTTCTATGCACTAAAATTTTGATATATTTTGCTATTAAAGGCTATTTGTATTGTCTGAACAAGTGAATAAAATATAAGTTGTATTTGGTAAAATAAAATCGATAAAATATGTTAAAAATTCATGATATTTCATGTTTATATAAATAGAAACTAAGTTTTAATTTGTGTTGAAAATTAATATAATTTGGGGTATAATTATGCGGTTATTGTAGCAATTTTTTAAAATTGCAAAGCATGGAGGGAATTAAATGAAACAATATATCACCGCACCAAATTGTATAACTGCATCTCGTATAATTGGGGCTATATGTTTGATCTTCACGCAACCTTTTTCATATGCGTTTTACATAATATATACTCTGTGTGGAGTGAGTGATGCCTTAGATGGTTTTGTTGCAAGAATGACGAAAAAAACTTCGGAATTTGGCAAAAAGCTAGACAGTGTATCTGACTTGATTTTTTATGCAGTTTTGCTTTTGAAAATATTTCCTTTTCTGTGGGAAAATTTACCAACATATGTTTGGATAATAACTATTTCAATAATACTAATAAGAATATGTGCATATATGACGGCGTTGATCAAATATAAGCAATTTGCATCGCTTCACACATATGCAAATAAATTAACAGGATTATCGCTTTTTTTAGTTCCATATTTTGTAAAGATATTTGATGTTGTAGCTGTTTGTATTGGTGTATGTATTGTTGCATTTGTGGCATCTTTAGAAGAGCTAATCATTCATATTAAGTCAAAGGAGTATTCGGGAACTGAAAAAAGCATAGTAAAGCAAAAATCAAAATCAATCTAATATAAAAGGCGAGGTATGAAAATGACAAATTTAAGCATAAATAATTTTTTAAATGAATTGAGTTCATCAGCACCTGTACCAGGTGGTGGCGGTGTTGCTGCGCTTACAGGAGCACTAAGTGCAGCTTTATGCTCTATGGTAGCAGAATTAACAACAGGAAAAAAGAAATATGCACAATATCAAGAGGATATAGAAAGAATAACAAAAAGTGTAATTGAAATAAAAAATAATATGGCTAAGTTGATTCAAAAGGATGCTGAAGCATTTGAACCACTTTCTAAGGCGTATGGTATTCCAAAGGACAATCCTGAAAGAAATACTTTGCTGGAAGCTGCTTTGAAGGTTGCGGCAGCTACACCTGTAGAAATATTAAAAGAGGCTTGTAAGATTGTTCCGTATCTTGAGGAATTGACAGAAAAAGGCTCAAAAATTGCATTGAGTGATGTAGGAGTTGCAGCATCTTTATGTAAAACAACAATGGAAAGTGCCGCTTTGAATGTATATATAAATACAAAGCTTATGAAGGATAAGGAGTATGCAAAGAGTATTGAAAAAGAAATAAAGATATTAGTTGAAAAAAATATAACTATATGCGAAAAAGTTTATCAAAAAGTAAAAGAATGTCTTATGGAGGAAGATAAATGAGAGAATTAAGAGGTGCAGCAGTTGCAACTGCAATTACAGACAAATGTAAGGAAACAATAAGAGCTTTAGCAGAAAAGGGCATAATTCCTACACTAGCAATAGTAAGAGTAGGCGCTAGAAGTGATGATGAATCCTATGAAAGAGGTGCCGAAAAAAGATTTACCGGTGCAGGAGCTACGATAAAAAAGGTGTTACTTCCAGAAGATATTACACAAGAGGAGCTAGAAAAAGTAATAATAGATTTGAATGAAGATAAAAATATCCATGCAATTTTACTTTTTAGACCATTACCGGCTCAAATTGATGAAAATAGAATTAAACAAATTATAGCAATGGACAAAGATGTAGATGGTATGACATATGCTGCAATGGGAGCCTTGATGAATTCAAAGGGAACAGGAATAAGAGCATATGCTCCATGTACACCAACTGCTGTTGTTGAGATATTAGATTTTTATGGTATAGATTTGACAGGAAAAAAAGTGACCATTATAGGAAGGAGCTCTGTAGTGGGGATGCCACTTTCAATAATGCTTATAAATAGAAATGCGACAGTTAAAGTATGCCATACTAAAACAAAGGATTTAGCGGCAGAGTGTGCAGATGCGGATATAATTATTGCAGCAGCAGGAAAAGCCAAAATTGTAACAGAAAAGCATGCACCAGCAGGCAAGATTTTGATTGATGTAGGGATAAATTTTGTTGATGGAAAAATGTGTGGAGATATGGATTATGAGGCTTTGGCAGAAACGGCTGAGGCAATAACACCGGTGCCAGGCGGAGTAGGTGCTGTTACAACATCAGTATTGTTAAAACATACCGTAGATAGCGCACAATTTTTTTGCTAAAAGTTGATGCTATTTTATTAACTATAATATTTTAAAAAATAAAAGAGTAAAACACATGAGGGAGTTTTTTACATGGATAAATTAAAAAAACGTAATGAAATTG
The DNA here is from genome assembly GCA_045580735.1 of Candidatus Egerieisoma sp. GTDB lineage: Bacteria > Bacillota > Clostridia > UBA1212 > UBA1255 > Egerieisoma. The sequence continues at coordinate 28,279 of JAZNOJ010000076.1, forward strand.
AAGAAAAATACAAATGGAGATTAGAGGATATTTTTTTAGATGTAACACTTTGGAATGATTTTTATAAAGATACACATGAAAAAATAAATAAAATAAGGAAGTATTCAGGTAAATTTACTAAAACAGCTAATTCGTTTTTTCAATGTGTTGAGGACATATATTCTTTAAGTAATGACATAAGCAAGCTTTTTGTTTATGCGTATATGAAGAGAGATGAGGATAATTCCAATCCGGAAGCTCAGGAAATAGCTGGAAGAGCAGATTTAATCGCAACAGAGTTCGAGGCAGCAATTTCATTTTTTGAGCCGGAGCTTCTAAAGTTACCACAGGATAAATTGGAGTTATACTTAGAAAAACAACCAAAAATCAAAGAGTATTCATTTGTTTTAGAAGAAATATTAAGAAAAAAACAACATGTTCTTTTGCCAAATGAAGAAAAGCTTATAGCACAAGCATCAGAAGCATTGTCGACAGGTGCCGAAGTATTTACGATGTTTAATAATGCTGATATTAAATTTGAAGCATTTACTGACGAAAATGGAAAAAAAGTAGAGCTTACTATAGGAAGATATACAAAATTTTTAGAATCCAAAGATAGAAATATCCGTAGAAGAGCCTTTAAATCGATGTATGGAGCGTATGAAAATCACAAAAATATGTTAGCTGCGACATATGCAGGTAATGTCAAGGCAGATGTGTTTAATGCTAAAATCAGAAAATATTCTTCGTCTTTGATTGCTGCTTTATATGACGATAATGTTCCATCAAAGGTATATAATGGACTTATACGTTCTGTTCATAACCACATACACCTTCTTACAAGATATTTACAAATAAGACAAAAGCTTTTAAATGTAAGAAAAGTTCATATGTATGATATGTATGCACCACTTGTAGAAATACCAGATAAAACGTATACATTTGAAGAAGCCGCTGAAATAGTACAAAAGGCTTTATTACCTTTAGGAGAGGAATACAGCCAAATTTTAAAAAAGGCTTTTACCGATGGGTGGATAGATGTTTGTGAAAATCAAGGAAAGCGTGTTGGGGCATATTCATGGGGAAGCTACGATACACATCCATATGTACTTTTGAATTGGCAAGGCACTATTAATGATATCTTTACACTGGCACATGAGCTTGGTCACGCTATGCACACATATTATAGTAATGCTTCACAGCCTGTTCAATATGCCGGTTATAAAATTTTTGTAGCTGAGGTTGCATCGACAGTAAATGAGAATTTGCTTATGGAATATCTTCTTGCAAATAGCAAGGATGATACTGAAAAGGCATTTTTGCTTAATCATTATCTGGAGGAATTCCGTGCTACTGTATATAGACAGACTATGTTTGCTGAATTTGAAAAGAAAGCCCATAAAATGTGTGAAAAAGGCGAAATCTTAACAAGTGAATCGCTATCTACAATGTATTTGAAGCTTCAGCACCAATACTTTAAGAAGGTAGTAAAAATAGATGAAGAAATTGCTTACGAATGGGCAAGAATACCACACTTCTATAATTCATTTTATGTTTATAAGTATGCAACTGGTTTTTCTGCTGCCACACATTTAGCGGCAGGCATATTAAGTGGTGATATAAATAAGCTGGCTTCATATTTAGAATTTTTAAAGAGTGGCTCATCTGATTATCCAATTGAATTATTGAAAAAGGCAGGAGTAGATTTGTCTGAAACGACACCGATAGATAATGCATTTGATGTATTTGAAAATAAACTAAAGCAATTTGAAGGATTGATGCTCTGATATGAGATCTGAATTTGACGGAATAGTAATAGAAAACAGACAAACGCTAAGAGATGGTGTTTATGGGCATAATCTTAGCGTAAGAGGAACTGCAGAATTTATTTCTGAGGTTGATACTGATTTTATAGAAATTAGCGGAGAGGCTTGCTTTGATTCGTACGTTACATGTGATAAGCTAACAGTTCGTGGAAAATGTATGTGTAAAAATTATCTGTTAACTACGTCAATTCGTGTTGTGGGTGGTTTAGCAACATACGGGAAAATAAATACTGAAACAATTATTGTTGGAGGAAGTTTGAAATTTAGAGGTAATTTAAAAGCAGCTGTATTATCCGTCAGAAAAGGTGGTATTGCAAAAGGAAGTGGAAATGTTAAGGCGTCAAGATGCGATATTGATGGGGCTATATATAATTCTGGAGTGATATCAACTGACTGCTTTAATATTTCGTCAAATGACATTTCAAAGGTGCAGGAAATTATAACAGATGTATTGAGAGTTGAAGCTTCAGTAGGTCGAGGGGAAAAGCCTAGTGAAACAATATTGATGTGTGACTTTGTTGAATGCTTTGAAGCTGATATAGACAAGTGTAACATAGATAAATTATATTGTGATAAGGCTATAATTAGAAAAGGCTGTGTAATAAATGAAATTTTATACAGAGATAGTATAGAAATCGAACAGGGTGCTCGAGTGGAAAGGTTATCTAAAACATGATGAAAAAAAAATATGTTTACACAATAATATCCATAGCGATTGTAATAGTTATAGCAATAATATTATTAATATGCATTCAGAGTAGAACAAAAAGCGGATATATTAGTATATGCGATTTTAATTTCAATGATAAGTCATCAGGTGTTTCTGAAATGAAAGCAGAAAACTGGCTTAGCGAAAACGGTGCTTCTTTTTATTATGATGAAAAGGGAGGCATGGATGGTACTGGCTGTTTAGTTATTTCTGCGAAAAATAAGGATGATGCCAGATATGTTTATACTTATGACGATGCACAAGAAAACACATATTATAGGATGAGCGTATGGCTAAAAACTGAAAATGTTGGATATTTTGATAATTCTGTGGGTGCGAATATCTCTGTCTTAAACACAAGCGAAAAATCGATTGACTATAAGGGTTCAAATGATTGGGAATATATCGAATATTATGGAAAAACAGGCGACAATCAAAAATCCTTTAAGGTTTGTTTACGCTTGGGTTTTTATAGTGGGGTAAATTCAGGCACAGTATATTTTGATGATTTCAAATTAGAACAACTAGATGAATTGCCTGCAAATACTGTTTTTACATCTATGGTTGACACAATGTCTAGTGATAATGTCAGTAATGTAAAAGAAGTACCTGAGTATAAGGATTCTATGCTTACTGCAACAATATTAATACTGTTTACTTTAGGAATATTTGTTATTGCATATCGATATATGAAAAAAAGCAATAATAAAGAATTAAATAATGAATTAGAAATAGATTCTGATTCGAAATTAACTTTTTTATCAGAGGTAAATACTAAAAATTCAATTTTTATATTGATTTTGTTAGGATTTGCTTTAAGGTTATTTATGTCAGTTACAATGCCTCAATGTGACATAGATGTAAACCTGTTCCAATATTGGGGAAATAAGGCTGTTGAATATGGAATATTTGATTTTTATTCGTATGCAGAGGAAATAAATTGTGATTATCCGCCTCTATTTATCTATTACCTATATTTGATGGGATTGATTGGTAAGGCTTTGGACATAACACAAACAGTTGCTTATGATGTTCTTTTAAAGCTTCCGGCTATTATTGCTGACTGTATAATAGCATATATGATTTATAAAATATCAACTAATAAGATGAATAAGGTTACAGTAATATTTGTCGTATCACTATGGCTTTTCAATCCTCTTGTTATATTAGATTCTGCATGTTGGGGACAGGTAGATTCAATTCTTGCGCTATTTATTTTTGCAGCAGTGTATTTTATAACCAAGGAAGATTTTATTTTATCTGCGCTGTCAATTGCGTTTGCAATCGCATTGAAACCACAGGGACTTTTTATAGTACCGATACTTGGTTTTGCATTGCTTAGAAAGCTCATAAGAGAAAAGGATCTCACCTTAAAAGAAAGATTGTTGCCATTTTTACACAGTATTATTGCATTTTTAGGTAGCTTTTTAGCAATAATGATTCCTTTCGGAATAAAGATGAAGCCAAATATTTTTATGTGGATTTTTAATACCTATTTAGGCACTGCAGGTGGATATAAGTATGCAACTGTTAATTCATTTGATTTCTTTTATCTTTTTGGAGGTAATTGGGTTTCAGATAGTGAACCATTTATAGGTAATATTTCATACTTTACGGCTGGAATGGCATTTGTAGTTATTATTTGTCTTATAATAGGTGCTCTTTATATAATAGGTGAGAAGAAGGATACAAATATTTATTTGCTTTCTGCAACTATGATATTTGCTGTTACAATGTTTGCACCGAGAATGCATGAAAGATACTTTTATCCTTCAATCATACTTTTACTTGCTGCCGTAATTTGTTCAAATAATAAATTACTTCTTGGAATTTATGGATTTTTGTCAATTAATGGTTTTTATACAGTATTTGAAATTTTAATTGGAATAACGATAGGCGGAGAGTTATTAGATACTGATTATACAACTGCAGCGTATTATTATTGGCCGCCAATTAATGGCTTTAGGGGTCTTTTGGCTGTATGCAATGTTGCAGGGGCTGTAATGTTGTTGACTATATCAGTATTAATGGTTATATTTAAAGAGAATAGAAACAAAAAATTGTTTATTTGGGAACATAAAGTCCAGCGGTGATATGTCAAGTAAGGAGTGATTAAAAAAACATATATTTTTTAATATGTTTCTAAAAAACAAAAAACTACCACCTAAGCCCCAAGGTGATAATAAAAAAATTTGGGGCAAAGACTCAGGCAGAAAAGT
>JAZNOJ010000077.1:0-14413 GCA_045580735.1 Candidatus Egerieisoma sp.
CTCATAGTCGGAATATTTTACATCAAATTCAATGAACTCTGCTTCAGTTAAATCAACAGGTGTAGCTAATTGTCCGTGTACTTGTTGATGTATATCAACAAATTTTTCCCCTATTACACCTTCTTTACCTGTTTCGTCTATAACAATTAATGTATTCATAGGCAATGTCGGATCACTATTTACTGCTAGTAAAGTTAAAGTAGGTATAAAGATCGATAATAATATTGTCGCCGCTACAAATATCGTTAATATGCTAGAAAATAACTTTTTGTTCATAATAATCTCCTTTTTATCCAACTATACCGCTGGTCTCAATTCCTTGTATAATCTTCTTTTGAAAGAAACAATAAAAAATCAACAGTGGGACAACAGTGAGTAATGCCGAAGCATTAACATACACATATTGAATTGCACTGCTCGTGCCTGTGGAATCTGCAGCATTAAGCAACAATGTTATTGTAGGCAAAAATTTCACACCACCACATAGCAACTCAGAATAAAATGTATCTGTCCACTGCCATGCAAATGAAAGCGAAAAAACAACAATCATCATTGATTTAGCCATCGGCAATATAACAGAAAAAAATGTTCGATAAGAACCCGAACCATCCACATAGGCAGCTTCAATCAATTCCTTCGGAACACCAATATAATACTGTCGCATAAGTATAATAAATATTCCAGCTCTAAATCCAAGACATGTAGCTGACAAAATCAATGTGGGAAATATGGTATTAGTAAGCGTCATACCCTCTCCGTTTAACATTGTAAATACACCAAAAATATCAAAAAAACGAAATTTGGTGAAAAGAGGCAGAGATATCGTCTGAATAGGTATAAGCATCGTCAAGACGGCAAATCCAAAAAGTAATTTCGAACCTGGAAATTTAAAACGTGCTATGCCATATCCAACAAAAGCCGAAGAAAATGTTGTGAATATTGCTGCAACAATTGCATAAAAAAATGTATTAAAAAAAGCTTTAATAAAATCCGTTTGTGTGAAGATATATTTAAAATTTGCTACTGTCCAATCTTGAGGAATTTGTATAACTAATGGATTATATATATCAGAATAAGACATAAATGATGCTAAAATCTTGAATATGAAAGGATAAACAATGATATAAGTTAATCCTAGCAGCAGTATATATATCGGTAATTTTACAAAGAAATCGGTTATTTTCCGTTTTTTCCTGTTTAACACTTTCAGTTTTCTACTAATAGGATTCAAGTCCTCACCCCCATGCTTTTTCGATTAGCGATCTTAACAACGAGAACCGAAACAACTACTAAAAGAAACATAATAACAAAAAAATGTATCCAAGCCATTGCTGCCGCTTCGCCATATTTACCTCCAGAGAAAGCAAGACTGTTAATATAATTCATAAGTTTAGTATTACTTCGGGTAATGCTCTCTACAAAAGTATAAATAATATTAACTATCATCATAGGTTTAAGCATTGGTAAGGTGATTTTCCAAAACGTCTCCCAAGAAGAAGCCCCCTCTACCAATGCCGCCTCATAAATAGACGGTGATATAGATTGAATTCCAGCTAAGAAAATCAAAATTTGAACACCTGAACGATTCACGATATCTAAAATATTTTCGGTCATTGATGACAAAAAACTTATTAGTGATGGATCGAGATTGAAATTTTGAAGTAATTTTGTGGTATCGCCCAGTGCTGCAAATAATTCCGAATTATTTTCTTTAGATAAAGAATTAATTGTGGTCATGAGCATATTAGTAGAATCTATTTCAACCAATAATCCCGTGCAAACAATAACTGGAAGGAAAAACATTGTTCTAAAAAATCCTCTTCCCTTAATGTTAAGGTTTAGCAAAACCGCAATAAACAATGAAAAAACCATTACCACCGGCAAAGTTGTTATAAGCGATTGAATTTCGGACAAAAGTAATTGTAAAAACCGAGGATCTATACGTAAGGCATATTTATAATTATATAAACCAACCCATTTAAGATTTATCCCATTTTCAATACTCATTTCATTCAGGGAAAATCTTATACCCGAAATAAAAATCGGAATAAATATAAGTATTAAACCTATAATGAAAGGCAAGCAGAACACTATACCGCATAATTGATTATCTCGTTGATTTAATAATGACTTCTTGCGATTATTATTTTTCAAAATAGCTTACCCTCCTCTCAAAGAACATTGACAGAAAAACCATACGCTTCAACAATTATATTTCCTGAATTATAATCTGAATCTGTATAATTGGTGTAAATCATACATCCATTATCATACACAGAACAATATACACCAAATTCAATACAATAATAATCAACCAATCGACACTTACTAACAATTGAAAGTGCTTCTTCCATTTGCTTAAATGTATTTTCAATATCTTTTGAGATATAATTATAATCAATAGCAAAATAAGTGCTGTAATCAGTCTTTTTAAGTTGCTCTAAATTATTTTTTGCAACCATATATGTAGGAACAACATCGCATCTAATACAATCCAATAATCCGACTTGCATATCGCCTGTTAAATTTATAGGCTTTGAATTCATTCTTACATACCCACTTACTGCTAATTGTAAAAACGGAACCGATTCAGTTATGCCAGCCAATCCGGATGAATTACAGGGTATATCCTCAAGTTGATAAGCATACGGAATAACATATGCATTAGCACCATCAAATGTAAGTGTAAAATCCGTTTGAATATTGCTTAGATTTTTAGTTATTTCCTCTAAAGTTTGTTGTCTATTGATTGAATGTCTTTCTGAGAAATCTGCAACCAAATACTTACCTATTGAATCTAAAGAAATATTATAAACCTTATTTCTAATAGCACTTTTCTCAAGATTTGATAAATATTTTTTATAACGTACCGGAGAAGTTACATAAAGAATTCTATCTTTAAGTTCAGGAAATGAACGGTGTTCAAGATACTCAACTACACTAAGTTCCAAAGTTTGTGCAGCAGATGATTTTACAGAAAAATCGTCAAACCATCTATTATATTTTGTAAATACAAACTCGTTTGTTAATGTGAAAAAAATATCCTTTTTCTTGCAAAAATTAGTAAATTCCAAAAAACCGCCATTACCACCAAGTTTAGGAGACAATCTGATTTTATTTGAAATTGAAGCATCAAGACCATTTTTCTCCCAACCATCTAATGAAACAGATATATCTTTAAATCCCACTTCTTTTAAATCTTCAATGATATTAATATTATCTTCATAACGTGTGAATACAACTTCTGATTTATAAGGAAAACCAAGAAAATCTTTTTCGATAAGTGCTGAGCCTATTGTTCTAACTGCAATTTGGGCATCTTCAATATTTGAAGACTTATTTGACATTTTTTTACTTAAATACTGCCTATAGACATTAGCCATACCAACATAATTACCATCATCGACAGATAAAAAAGTATAACTAATCGAATAATCACAAGTATAACGATTATCATCCTTGATATATATACCTGTAACCGAACCATTAGAAACAATTTTAGGCTGTGTATATGATGATTCAAACTCTGTATATATAAATCGATTATATACAGTAAAATAATTGCCGTTTGGTCCTCCAAGTAAAGCAACTATATAATCTGCAACCTCTCCCGAAGTTGTAATGGCAACAAGTGAAGATTTATTGTTTCGACGAATACCATACACTGGCAAATGATATGTAGCACTATCATTTAATTCGTTTTGCTTGTCTGTAACAGGATTCTCACCGTACACTCTGCCAGCAATAGCGGTTTGTCGGTTTTCAACCTGATTATTTATGTCTATTAAGGCACCTGAACCATCAGGCACAAAAAGATACCCTTCACCATCTATTGATGGCTTGTCACATCCGAAATAAGGTAAAACACTAATTTCTAATAATTGAAAACCTTCGCTTGCTGAAATGGAATCATTTGGTATATTGACATTTAAGCCACTCTCTGTTAATATGCATTCTAAATTTAATTTGAAATTAGGAAACAATATCTTTTCTACATCTATTTCAAGGGATGCCATATCCTTTGTATATTTCTCATATGTATACCCCGCTGCGATAAATATATCACTTAAAATTCCACGTTCCCTATCCGAGGGTTCACCCTCAAGTATATAAAGTCTATGGTTTTTTAGTGTAGGATACTTTTCGAGCATTTCAGCATTATAGAAAGTTCCCTTTTCATATAAAGAATAGAAAGCATTCAGTGTGCGAGCTTGCTTTTTATCTAATTTATCGATAAATTTCTCATAATCTTCTTCATTTAGAGCTATAGGAACTATTTGTTGTCCTTTTTCCTCTCCGATAGAAAGTTTAAATAATACCCCATTCTCATAAATTTCAACTTTATATTGGCCAAATTTCAAACAATCTGAAGATGACCATAAATTTTGCTTCTGGTAATCACTATCATAAAATGAAACTATAACTTGAGACTCCACATTTTTTTCGTTATCACCGGTACAAGTTGGATCGGTGGAAGCATCATATGGGTTGGATAAAAATATCTCACTTGTCTTCTTATTAACAACAGCAAATGTCATATTCATTTTATTCAGATAAAGGGCATACATATTGTTATCGCAGACCAACGACATATCAGCCAACATATCATGAGCAGAAGAATAGTTAAGAGAAATTTCTGTCGACTCAATTTCTAAAGTTTCAACAAGAGTTAAAAGTTCAGAATTTTCACTTTGTTTAGTAGCAGTAACGATATTCATCGGTTGAACTGCAATAATAATCAAAAACACTAAGATTACAGATAATAGTCTTTTGTACATTGTCTTCCCTCACATCCGATAATTCAACTCGTTTATAATACTATTTACTGCTGAAATCATTTGTCCACTTAAACTTATAAATACTAGAGCAATAAATAATATAAATAACATCCCAACTATCGTTAGTACGCAAACTAACAAATTCTTAGAAAACGAATATTCATGTACTGTCATTGAGCCGATAAGAATCAATGATAACATCCATATAAATACTACCGTTGTAAACATTTGCAGGATACTTAACTCATCGGTGATAAGGACATAACTCAAAACAGTACAAGGAATGGTAAAGAGTGTATATGGTACTGTTGAATAGGACACAGCAATATATACATCTTTAAAAGTGCCTTTTCCGTCCATTAATGATGTAAAGCACATATTACATAACACAAATAATAATAAACCTAAAATTATTGTTAACGCTGAAACAATAGAACCAGAATCCTCTTTAGAAAGATAAGCACCGCCTAATGTAGCAACCAATGAACTAATCATAGTAGTTATTAAAATGATTGTGGCAGATTTAAATCCTCCTCGCCTTTCTGCTTTAATTCCCCAAAAACCTTGGATTGGATGACGTAGAATAAAAAAAGCATAGAGCAATTGATCTGAGAGCTTACCGCTTGCTGGTTTTTCAAGCATCTTATCATTATGTTTTTTTATCTTTTTGAAGATAAAAAATAAAACTGAAATCAATAATATAGCAATTATAAAAATTGCTACACCATACTTTTCAAGAAGTTCTTCACGATAAAGTTTAAATGCCTGACCATAATAAGTTTTATTACCAATTAAACGGAAATAAGACATTGCCTCCGCATATTCACCTGCTTCAAGCAGATTCTTTCCTAAACCAAGGTATGCCATATCAAAATTATTATTTTTTGATAATATTTCTTCCCACAAATTTGAAGCCTTATCATATTGCCGGCTTTCCTGATAATAAAGCACTTTATCTATCAGAGAACCATATTCCGTTTTCTCAAAAATTGTTATATTTCCCGATATTGAATCGAGTGCATATAAACAATCATTGTTATGCGTTATAGCAGATAACTCATTAAATAAACCCGCACTATTACCTTCACCGCCGAATGCATATAATAAATTTCCGTTTGAATCATAAAAATACATTCGATTCTCATTAGATGAAACTAAAGCATATAATCCATTTTCTAATAACTCAACCTCTGAAATTTCCGATGGTTCCACTGATGCCTTGCCTGTATATGCGTCAAACAAGATATTACCCGAAGGTGGAAAAAAACCATTGCGCTTAAGTACATCTGTACCAGAAGGATTAATTTTTTTTACAGGTGCATATGTACTTGTGCTACTCCTCTCCCATATGTATGAATATAAATCGTATCTATCAATTTGTGAGCAAGTAACATAAATAAAACCTTTTTCATCTATGGTTAAATTACTATATTCAACAGGAACAAAACTTGTAGAACGTTCAATTTGCTCTTCGGTCATAAAAGTTCTCCAAAGCAATTCGATAGGGTTTGCCGAAACTCTCTGAGCACCAATAAAAGATTCAAAATTGCCATCCTCATCAAGGACAATAATACCCATATTAGTATTTTGTGAAACAACATATACTCTTTTGGCATTATCAACAGCCACTGCTTTAGGATTATACTTGAAATTCTTTGGCAAAATATCCGCTGATAGCGGTGGTAACTCTTTATAAAAACTGAAATCTTTATTAAAAATGACAATTCTTCCGTTATCAGTATCTGCAACATATATATAGCCATCTTCGGTTATATATATCCCCATTGGATTGAGTAGTGAATCATCTTTACCGTTATTTTTAAATTTTGAAATACTTTTAACCATTTCAAAATCCTCATTTACAACGACTATACGATTATTTCCTGAATCAGCAATGTATATATAACCCGTCTTATCATCATATAGAATATCTTTAGCCTCTTTCAAAGTTCCCGCACCCGGAATTTTTGCAATCACCGAATTCACCGTATAAGCATCAGGTGTTATTTGAAGTTTTCCTTCATAAGAATAAGAAAAGGTTTCGTAGTTTTCCGTTGCCGAAACAGTAACAGTAAATATAGATATTACTACAATAAATAAACTTAAATATTTCACTAATTTTTTTTGCATTTCTACTCACCTTAATCCTTCATTCCAGAGGTGGCAACCGTTTCTAAAACGTTACTCTGAGTTATTACAAATACAAAAATTGGAACAATCATCATTATTACAGATGCCGCAGCAGCGGCGCCTTGCCTTGCAATACCTCCTGCAACTATTTGTGTAAGAGCATAATTTAAAGTCTTAAGGCTTTCAGATTGAATTAGAGATGTGCCTCCTTGATTCCATAATCCTTGGAAAGAAAAAATTATAAGTGTCAGCCATGCAGGTTTGACCAATGGCATTACAATTTTCCAAAATATCGTTATTTCATTTGCACCGTCAATATGAGCCGACTCCAACAATGCGTCTGGAATTGATGTTTCCATAAACTGTTTCATTAAATATAACCCCAATGACGATGAAAAAGCTGGTAATATTATCGCGAAATGACTATCGATTAAATGAAGTTTAGACATAATCAAGTATGATGGAACACCAGTAACTGCTGTACTAAACATTAAAGAAAGTACAATAATTTGAAACATTATATTTCTTCCTGGAAAATCATGTTTTGCTAGGGCATATGCACATAAAGAAGATATAATAATATGTCCAAATGTACCTAATACCGAAATGACAATTGTGTTAGATACATAGCGTGAAAAAGGAACCCAACTGTCACCCATCAAACTAATTAAATCTTTAAAATTACCAAGATTAGGATTTTGAACAAAAAATTTAGGAGGATATATCCACAATTCGCTTAAAGGTTTTAACGAATTTGAAATGGTATAAACTAACGGTAATGCCATAAATATACCCATAACAGCCAAGAATAATGAAATAAGAATATTTCCACCTCTTGACCTATTTAGATAGAGCTTTTTTGCTTTTTTTCGCATTATTATGTTTCCTTCCTAATTCCTCTTACTGCCCGATTGAAGAAATAAACTTTTTAGCAAATTGGTTAAATGAAATCATCATAATAAATAGCACCACCGCAATTGCTGATGCATAGCCCATTTCGAATCGTGTGCCACCATAATCCGTCAGATGATTCATTACAGTATGTGCTGCATAATCAGTAGACGGATATCCACAAAGAGCAGTAACAACAGCTCCAACATTAAAAGCTCCTGTAATGCTCATTACAGCACTAAAAATCATTTGTGGTTTTAACATAGGTATAGTTATAAACCAAAGTTCCTGCAAGCGGTTACGTATACCATCAATAGCACCGGCCTCATAATAACTTTTATCTACTCCCTGAAATGCCGCAATCATAGATAAAAATCCTGTTCCCAAACTAGTCCAAAGCGAAACTATAATTATAATAGGCATAATATAATCTGTATCTTGCAAAAATTGTATTGGCTCAGTTATTACACCCAATCTGATAAGCAAACTGTTAATATAACCATAATCATCACCACTGAAAAGTACGCCCCATATCAAGTAAACATTACCAGAAATTGAAGGTGCATAGAACAATAATGTCACAACAGAACGAACTTTTGGTGTTAATTCGTTAATAAACCACGCAGAAAACAAACTCACGATATAACCGCCTGGTCCTAAAACAACAGCTAAAACAATAGTATTTTTTAAACCCTTTATAAATACGCTATCTTTTAAAAACAATCTAATATAATTATCAAATCCAATAAATTTTGGAGTCTGTAAAACATTAAACGAGGTTAGACTCAAAAACATTGCAATAACCACAGGTAAAACTGTAAATACTGTGAAAAGTATCATATAAGGTGCAACAAAAAAATAAGATATTTTATTCTTTTGAATGCGCTGTAATGTGTTATTTGTTTTAATTTTCACTTTTCAGCACCTCACTAAATTCTTCTCTCTTGTGTGCAATCTCCTCATCAAACTCTTTTACATACTGAGTGAGAACTTCAGCCGGATCTTCACCCATTGTTTGTTCCGCCGAACCATTGTATGTTCGATTAAAAGCAAAACTTATTACTCTATCGAGATAATATCCACCAGGAACTTGTGGAATTGCATCGACGTTTTTTAACTGATTATAAAGATTATTATATTCCGTGCTACTCCAAGCCATTTTGGAAAGTGATTCAGTATTAGCCGAATTAACCTTTGCACAACTTCCAAGCAAACCTTCCATACGAAGTGAATATGAGCTTTGTATATCTGTCGACATAAACCATTTCATAAATTTCCATGCTTCCTGTTTCTGCTTTGAATTTTCCAAAAGCATAATATAAGTTGTTGTTCCAACAGAAACATTATCTATTGTTTTATTATCATTTATAGTGCCTGGAATAGGAACCATTTCCCAAAGTCCTTTGATTTCAGGTGCAAATGCAATTAACTGATTATACATTGTATAATTCTGTATAGCTATAGGCATCTCGCCTGTGCGAAAACGGTTCGCAAAATCGAAAGAAACTGGTGAATTATATAATGTAAACAATTCACAAAAATCAACAAATGTCTCAAGACAAGTATTAGATTTCAAATTAGTATGTTTGCCCGAATCTTTATAAAGTTCTCCACCATTCTGATATAGCATAAGCGCATACATAGAAGTATCATGTGGTATACCGGCTTCCATACCGTTATATTGAAGTGAAGGAATAAGTTTTTTCAAATCATCCCATGTCTTCGGCAATTCCCAACCATATTCATCAAATATGTCGGTACGATAAAACATCATATTAAAACCAAATGTTTGTGGCATACCATATACACCATCATTCAATTTGGCGGAAATAATTGAAGCCTCTGGAAAACGCGAAAATACAGTTTCATAATCGTCGAATTGACACAAATCAGCAACTGCACCACGCAAAGCATAATCTACTGGTTCTGTTATGGCACAATCAAATACTACATCAGGAGATATACCCGCGATAACAGATTGTAACAATGTGCCCGAAGGGACAATCTTTAAATTGACTGTTGTATTATTTTCCTTTGTATATGTATTGCTCATCAAATCACGAATTATTTCGCCTTGATCTCTTCCTGATTGAATCCATACTTCTAATTCTTTGTTATCACTATCAATTGAAGCAATCTGACCAATAGAAGTATAATCGGTAGTATATGATGCCAGAAAACTTTTAAAAGAGAAAACAATTTTTTCGAAAAAACCAGAATCAGCTTTAGGTGTTTCAGTGCCCAATGGCATTATGTATAATCTATCTATCTCAAGTGGCTGTTCGATAGCAGATAACAGCCATGAACTTAATGAGCCTAAATTAGACTTAAATTGTATAAGATAAGATGCAATATTTCTGGGATTTTCGGTCATTCTCTGAAGTTGAAAAACCAATTTTTCTATAAGTGAAGTATAGCTACCCGATGCACCTGATTGATTGCGAATTTTCGCAATACAATCATTAAGTCCATCCTTTATGGTTTTCATTTCTTCTATTTCGTCTGGAATTAATTCTTTAAAATTATAATCGCGATTTGTATCTGGTGAACTTCCGGTTATCATAACAATTCGGCGATATATACGATTCAAAGCGTTGAGAGCAGAGTCTACCTCTCCTACTATTTCAGCGACATCGCCAGCAACTGCCTCAAGTGTTATCGTATGTGTACCTTTATCCAGCCAAAAAGAAAAAACTACATCATCTCTTCCTAATTTTATACATTGCCAAGAAGAACCATAATCAAAATGTAAACTTGCTGCTTCTCTAAATGGCAACACGCCATCTATATATAGTTTACGACTCGCAAAAATACCATCAGCCAAATTTTGTCTATAACGCAATGCAATTTCATACATTCCGGACTCTTTGATATCAAACTGCCAAGTAATCGCATCACCAATTGTCTTCCAACTACCTGCACCTACAGTATTCAATTTCAATGCATATGCAGATTGCGGATATGTCATCGGCGATGTTCTATCTGTTTGCGGCAAAATAGTTGCAGAATTTTTATATAAAAATTCCTCGCCTTCAAGTAATATTGTTTGAGCATTTACCTTATCTTTATCGGAATACTTATTACAATAGTCCGAATAAGTTATCGCATCTGTAATCGGCAAAAATTGAATATTTGATATAGCCACATCACCGCGCGAACCTATAAGCTTTAAATTATGTATTCCTTTTTTTATCGTAAAAACAAACGGTGTCTCAGTATAACCGGACGAATCAGAAACATCATAATACTTCCACTTGAAAGTTTCTACAGTTTCAGGCAATATATCATTACCCGCAAGATTTGTTTCAAATTCTTCATCACTTTGAGAGAAGGTTCTACGCATACTTATTAGCGAAGTTTCCTTAAAAGGAATCTTACCATCCAACTCAAGTCTCATTTCTAAATTACCACTAGACTGTTTGGCAGAAACATAAGTTATCCTAAGCATATATGCACAATCTTCTTTTGCCGTAAAATCCCAAGAAGCATATCCGCTATCGGAAATAACAACGCAACTTTTACCTAAATTATGAATATCATTTTGATAAAGTGTATTCGAAGACTTATCTGATATATTGGAAACATCAATTGTTATTTCTCCTGTTTTATCTGATACAGGATTGTTTTGTTGTATGTATTCATCATACGTAATTAAAGCCTGAGAGGTGCTAATAATTTCATTAGCAGCAGATACAATATTTCCTGTTATCAAACTACTAGCCATCAGAGAAATTGCCGCCACTACAGCAATAAATGATTTAACTTGAAACATATTAGCATCCTCCAAAATTTAAAAGTAGAAATTAAACTAGTTTTATTTTTTAAATATTTTTTTAAGAAATTTAGGTTGAATATAAAATACTACAAACACAAGAGCACCTAAAGTTAATATTATGATTGTACCAATTATAAAAAACAATCCCGGAAATCTATGTGTCGTTGTTGTTGTAACTATTTCTTGAATTTCAATATTTTGAACAACAGAATCGGTATTTTCAACAGATGACTGTATATTACTATCCGTACCATTAGAAATATTAGGTGCAGAAGGCTTAATTTGATTTGTGGAAGAATCAGAAATTGAATCTTTTGAAGGAGATGATATATCAGGTTCTTTTATATTTTCTTTCTTTGAGACAGGACCGCCGCCTAACAACTTCTGAATCCGTTCATAAATTGGCTTAAATCCTCGTATCTGTCCATCTTCATATGCATAACAAAAACCAAAATGCGACTCAGCATATCCATAATCCGGATTTCCATGTAAATTTATTTGGTCCATTAACTCGTAAAAATATAAACCCTTTACACGTTCTGTAGCATAAGCTTGTTCCATATATTCAATCAAGCCATCCCATTCGCTTGCATCGTCATGATCTGTAGAACTGTTATTCCATAGGTTTGTTTCACAAAAAATTATATCATGTGGAAAATTTTTTAATACAGGATCAAGAACCTTACTCATTTCACCCATATTGGTATACCAATCAATTCCGATTATATCGAAATCTAATCCGTTTTCGTACATATATAAAAGCGGAGCATAGTGAAGATGCGAAAAAGTGATAACTGTTTTTGCGGTAGTTCCAGATTTTTTAACTCCTTCAATTGCACTTGCATACTCTTTATGAAGTTTTTTTATGCCATCCTCATCGTAATGAGCCATAGAATCACCATCTGCGCTTTGAGTCATATAAATAGCTTCTTCCTCGCCGCCGATTGCAATATAGTCTATAAAACCATTTCCGCTTTTTCCATCATATCTCTTGCAAGCCATTTCGTAAAAATTTGTGTTATATTCCAAGTTTTCCGAAAGGCTAAAAACTACCATCAATTTCAAGCCATATTCTTCACAAAGAGAAACCACTTTATCAAGAAAAACAAAATCTGCAACCGTTTCCAAATAGGGAATATTTATACGAACCAAATTAACCCCTAATTCGGCAGATGTTTTGATATACAATTCCGGATCCTGCCTGTAAACAGGTGACATTTGATTGTGTATATTAACTCCCCACAGGAAATCTTCTCTTGTTTGATATTTGCTCTCTTTAGCAGAAGCAGTAATCATACTGCTCATCAAAACAATTATTGTCACCAAAATAGTTAAAATTCTTTTCATATATTGCACCTATATTGTGTACTACACTTTGTCCTTTCCTATTAAAATGGAAACCGTCATCATACCGCCTTTCTTAAAAGTGATCGGCAATATGCTATTATTGAAATTTTTTATTTATATCATTCAAATTAGAAACCACTAAGTTTTTATTAGACTGAACCGCAGTAATAATAGGTTTACTTTTTTCTACCCAATCCCATACTATACGGAATGTGCCATCTAATACCTGTTGATTACCACCAGCGATCACTTGATCTACAGATAATTTTTGATATTTAGCAGCAATTTCAAAATTTTCTGCAGATTCATCATCTCTAAAATAACGTGAGGCAAAGTCACTATTAACCGCTGCGTTGATTTTCTCATCTGCAAGATAAGCGAATGCCTGTAAAAATGAACCTGTTTTATTTAACTCATCCTTAGAAAGATTATTAGGGATTAACAAACATGTATTATTCCAGGTTGCTGAACTATAATATTTACCATCTTCCTTATAACTTGGAAATGGCAAAAAGCCGAAATCATCCTCCATATCACTAAAGCGGGATGCTGTTCCGGCATCGCCATAAAAGAATAATGCTCTACCCTCAATAAAAAGATTCAATCTTATAGTATCAGAATCACCGCTAATGTATGAAGAAGAATCATTCGCAATATCACCTGCTAAAGTAATTGCATCAACAACATTCTTATTTTCCATATTGTATGAAATTTTACCTTTTGAATCTACTGATAACATATTAACGCCACAACTTGCCAGAACACTTGGAGCAAAGTGGGACTGTGCTTCTATAAATGTCAAACCCCATCGGTCATCAATTGTCATACCTGATTTGCCGTCCAAATCTTTAACTGCTTTACCTGAAAGTTCGCGCATCTTAGCAATAGTCCACTTTTTGTTCTTCACCATATTGTAAAGTACAGAGTCTTCGTATCCTATTTCTTTCAATATTCGCTTATTAAAAAATACACCTGGAGCTCCTGTATAAATTTCAACCGGTTCTGCAACAAACCAAGTACCATTACCTATTTTTGATGCCTCAGCCGCTTTACCAACATTCAAATAATCATCTGTAATATCCATAGTAGGTACTTGGCTTAAATCCGTTACAAGTTTATTTAATATCATTCCGCCTGTGGCATGAACACGTGTATGAACCAAATTTGCAAATTTTTTACCTGAAGAAAGCGTTGTAAACATATCAGTTTCAAGTTGACCACCATCAACTGTTTTATTAACGATTTTGCAATTAATCTTCTTTTCCAAGTCTTTAAGTGTTTGAATTCTAACCTGATCGCTTTTTGTATTAGCTTTTGCTGATGTATCAAAAGAACTTCTTACTGAATAAATAGTAATTGTTGCTCCGCCCAAATCGATTCCTTTAATCGGGTCTTTAATATCAGCTTGAACAATTCGATCACCGCTCGAGTTGCCGTTGTTACCTGAGTTGCCGTTGTTACCTGAGTTGCCGTTGTTACCTGAGTTGCCGTT
>JAZNOJ010000078.1:0-3449 GCA_045580735.1 Candidatus Egerieisoma sp.
AATAGCTTTTATATTATCAAACCCAACAACCTTTACATTGCTTGTTTTGAAATACACCTTGAGTGCATAATAATCATTAGATGATATAATTGAAGTTTTTTCATCATAAGATTCTTTTATATCTTCTATATTCGTTACAACACTATACTTCTCATCACCCACAACGCTCAGAAATCCTTCATACCTTCTTCTCTGGGCATAAGCGTCGGAATAATTGAGTGCCGGTGAAAAATAGATAATATTTTGAGGCTTATCACTTAAAACTTTTTCTGTCATTTCCCTCATTGCAGCAAAATCATCAATTCCCACATAAGGCAACGATTCAACTCTGTTTCCTACAGCAACAATAGGGATATCAAAAAGTTTCAGATAATTTTCAAACTCAACTCCATTGTTCACGGAGCATAAAATAATCCCCTTCACACCCATATTATATAAATTGCGAATACACTCTATCTCATATTGTCCGTTATAATGGCTCATCATTATAACAGCTCCGAGTCCTTCTTCTCTTAAAACATGTTCAACTTCAGTTATAAGTTCCGAAAAGTATTCGTTGTTTAAATTAAATACAACAATTCCTATTTGTCCCACAATTTTGTCAGGGCGTGTACTGATATATTCACGATAACCGTATTGCCTTGCAACACCAAGAATCTTCTGCTTTGTTTCAGCCTTAATATCAGGTCTGTTATTCAAAGCCCTGTCAACTGTCCCTTGCGATACATTACATATTTTTGCAATCTGGGAAGTTGTTATTTTAAGGTCTTTCATAAAGTAATCTCCACACTCTTTGAAATATTTGTTTCCTTAAAATAAATTATATCATTTTTAAATTCAAAATCAACATTTTTTCCATCAATTTTCAAAGAAGAAATGATATCACAGAATTTCAGACTTATTGATTTAAGATTAATTTCACCTTCATATACATTGATCTTCACAGCATTGTTATTAACCTCAAAATTTCCCCATGCATCAGCAAGACTCCATATACACTTGAAATCATTTGTTTTGTAAGGGTTAAAACCAATATGATGATGCGGCATATCAAATTCAAAACCGCTGAGTATAGGAACAAGAGCATAACTTGCCATCGATCTTGCATAATTGCTGCCACACTCAAACTCATTCCACGGATTTCGCTTTTCACCATCAAATCTGTCACGTATTGCCTTTACTACTTTTATTCCATCATCTATTTTCCCTTGCGCACACAAAAGTCCGGCGAAAGAATATTCAAAGCCTGTCATAGTTTCTCCATAGTATGGAATGGGTATTCCCGGTTTTTGTATGTCGTTTGGATAGTCACATATTACTGTCCCAGATTCATCATTAACTGAAAACAATCTCCACGGATTTGTAAATTCACGCATACTTGGTTTAAAGTTATTTTCCATCATGTGCGACAAAGCGGTTGAAACCTGATTTTTGTCAAATATATTTCCAAGTCCTATAATATGCGAATGCCATTGTGCAAGCATTTGGTCTATTTCACTACCCTCTCCGATTTGACATATAATTTGTTTGATTTCATCATGCCAATATTCTTCCGCTGCATCATATTTTTCTAACAGGGATTTATCTGTTAGATCTATTTTTTGAATAAAGAATTTTCCGTTGAACAGGTTGTCTCTCATCCAGTTATACCCTTTTTCAAACAAACCCCTGTACATCTTGGCATTTTCTGTATCTCCTAAGAATTCTCCCATTTCTGCTGCTGCTTTAAGGGCAAGAAGATACATTCCTTCAAGCCATGAAGACGGTCCAAAAAGCTCCTTATCTAAAGTATGATGCTGTCTTCCTTCTAAAACACCGTCCTTATCTCTATCCCATCCGTCAGGATTTTTATCGCTCCACGCATATTCTAAAACTTTTTTTATATTACACCAGTTGCTTTTCAGCCACTCATTATCTCCAGATATTTTCCACTCTCTGTAACACTTAATGACGCTTCCCATTTGACCGTCAACACATGCTCTCCAGTCACTCATCTCCCTACCGAGAGGTAACTGAAGTCTGAAGCCCATCCTACCGGTTTCATCAGTGCTGTACTTAAACTCCAAATCCCTGATACTCTTTTCAAGGTCAGGGAACAAAAAGCAAAGTGCATATGCATAATTCCAAACATGCTGGCAAGTACCTTCACACAAACCGTATCTTTCAGATACACCTTCCCATCCATAAAAAGAACCGTCTTCAAGACGTAACACAGTCGGAGATTTTAATACGGAAAGGTTTGCAACTGCAGCTTCTTTCATTACCTCCGGAAGCGAAGAAGAGTACAAGGTATTCTTAAATTTTTCAGTACGCTCATACAAATTATCCCAATTTTTTAGAGAATAAATCGCAGAAGCTTTGGAATTTTCAAATACTGTTGCATAATAATTTTTCCATTGAATATCTTTACCCGACTCGTCTTTATATTCACTCCAATAATTATAACAATTAGGCATATTCCATGACAATGCAAATTTTACTTTTTTAACTTCTCCGGGGCGTGCTTTGACTTCTGCAATCAAGGTTCCGGTATCGGTATCGTTTGTGCCGTCATTATCATAAATTCTGTCAGGTAAGCTCTTATTTGCAGAAAAATCATTCCAAAAAGATAATATGTTTTGACTCCAGTTTCCGCGATACCAGTATGTTTGCACACAACTCTTTTCGCAATCGGTTGCAACTGTGAGCTCTCCAAAATCAACATTATCTTTTTCCACTTCTCCATTTGATAATGTCAGAGCTTTAATCCCATTTATCATCGTGCTTTCATTGTGAGACACCTTGTAGGGATTAGATATCGTAAATGCTACCTGATATATAATTTCATCCTTTTCTGTATTATTTATCTCTACCTCAAAAAAAGCTGCCGGAATGCTGGAATTAGCTGAGTCACAAGGAATAAAAGGATTGAACGCCTTCAATTTAACATCAGCAGGGAACTTATCATCCTTAAAAGTCAAGGTCGCTATTGGGAACTCTCCGTCGAAGACAACTTGTTTGAAGTGCGGAAATCCATATAGGCTTCTATTATCAGGTCCCCAACCGTAGCCGGTAGGTGTTTCAGCACCTCTGAATCGTCCGATAAATTCCTTATTAACATCGCCCTGCATAACCATAGGAATAATTTTGTCGTTCCGAATTGCTCTTACAGCAAGATGTGAATACCCATTTGTGCTTCCTTTTGAAGGACGGTTAAATATTTCCCAATCTATAAGACTGCCATCTCCGCCAAGACCGATACTTCCTGTTCCTATTCCGCCTAAAGGGAAAGATATTTCCTTTGTATATTGGCCGACATATTTCATAACATTACCTGGTATAATGTAATTGACTCATCTAACAGTCATTTACATTATACCTTTCTCCTTTCTATCAACCTTTTAAACCGTGGTTGATTACGGTTGTGTATATTGGTATTATATAAATAAGTAATGTGGATTTGTATTCAT
>JAZNOJ010000079.1:0-56404 GCA_045580735.1 Candidatus Egerieisoma sp.
TGCCATGGTTCTTTTAATCCTATACTTTGTGAAAACATTTCTTCATAATTAATAAATCCGTTCATTTTAATCACCCAAATTTATTCTATCACATTTTCTTTTATTTTTCTTTCACTTTCACGGTTTTAGGAAAAGAGCCTAGAAAAATGTTTGTGAACAATATTTAAAAAAATAAAATAAGTAGTAGTGAATCGTATTGATACTTGTAGTGAATCGTATTGATACTTGTATCTGTTTAGTGTATACTAAAATTCATAATAATCGGAGGTGTTAGTGTGAAAAAAAGAATATTTTCATTTGCATTATGTTTGCTAGCTACGAGTTTTATTTTTTCGAGCTGCAATAAGAACATAGATAATAATGATACTCCTACTGCTGTTCCAGAGCCTACGGGTTTAGAGGATATTGTAGGATCAGAGGATGATATTAATAATTGGATATATGTAGATCATTCTACACATGTTATGATGAGAGAAGTTCATATAGATTCCGGACTGGGAGGAGAACCTGCAGTTATAGCACATATGACGGATTTGCATTTTAATTATTGCAATCAACAGGATTTTGAAGAAAGCAATCCGTCTATTATGAGTACATATTTAAATAGAGAATGGTATAGAGGTGGCAAATCAGTAAATAAGGCTATAAATGGTTTGGAAAAAGCAGCAAAGGAAGCAGATCAGCTAGTTATTACTGGTGATGTATTAGATTACCTTTCTTGGGGTGCAATTGAGCTAACATACAAATTTATCTGGGACAAATATCCAGATACGCTTATTACATTAGGTAACCATGAAGCAACAAGGGTTTGCGAAGGTGAGGTAGATGATCCTACTACATTAGAATCACGACTTGAAATCTTAAAGGAAAATTGGAAGCATGACATATTCTATACTTCAAAAATCATTAAAGATAAGGTTATGGTTATTCAAATGGATAATGCTTCAGATAATACGGTTTCAGGTAGATTTTGGGAATGTCAAATAGAGCCATTGAAAAAAGATCTGGCATTAGCACGTGAAAAGGGATATGTAGTACTTCTTTTTTATCATATTCCTATTGCAACTAACAACGAAGAGCAGGGTGTAGTGAAGCCTATTAGAGGTGAAGAGGGTGAGTGCTATTTTGCAAATTATGGTAGTTCTCATAATGCAGATGAATATAGTTCTGAGGTATATAATTTGATAGTGAATAATGCTGATGTTATAAAAGGTACATTTTGCGGACATCTTCATAATGATTATTATACTGAAATAATTGCAAAAAATAGTGATGGTACAGATGCTATTATTCCTCAATATGTTTCGCATGGCATGATTTATGATGGTGGACATATGATTTGGATTACAGTAAAATAAAAATTGATATAAATAAAAGACTTGCAGGTTTTTTGAAACTTTGCAAGTCTTTTTGTTTTATGTTTAATTGATGATTAATGAATAATAAATATTTAAGCTTTTTCGATAGCAAGTGTTTTAGTTGTTGTATCACATACTTCACTTGGTCCAAAATATTGAATTGCACCTGGATATACATAACATGTATCTATAGCCCACTTTTCTCTGTTAGCTTCAAAGAACTTAAATGGTTTGCCATCAAGCTCAACGAGAGCCTTGCGAATAACAGGCTTATCGTGTCCATGACGTCTTTCGATATTCATCATCTTTGTTATAGGCATACCACCGGCAACCCATTCTTCAGCAGGCTTACTTAAATTTGAAACCTTTGAGAGATAACCATTGAAGCCATATTGAATGAGCATGAATGCGTTGTATCCTAAAGAATAACAATAATCTGCATCGAAGTTAGAAGGGAAAGCACAACGTCCCTCGTAGCCTAAGAAGTGATGTAAAGGAGCAAATTTGCCATTGTATGTTCCGGCTGATTTTCTAGCAGCTAAATTATTTTTAACCATTTCAGAGAAGAGCTTTTCAGATTCTATCAATGAAACCTGAACATTTCCATGTGGATCTCTGTCTAAGAAGAGCTGTTGCTGAATGGCTTGAGGCAATATTTCAAAAACAGCCATCGATTCTTTAGTAAGACCAGCTTTAATAAAAGCATATTTATCATTCCATGAAGGAAGCTCATTGAAAGCATCTGCTTTTTCACCAGCTAAAAGCTCATTGATTTCAGCAATGAGAACAGAAAACTCAGGAACAAATTCCACAATACCTTCAGGAATAATAGCTACACCAAAGTTGCATCCATTAGCTGCACGGTTGGCAACTGAATCAGCAATATAGTCAGTAATTTGAGCTAAAGACATTTTCTTTGCAGCAACCTCTTCGCCAATAAGACAGATGTTAGGCTGCGTTTGGAGAGCTGTTTCTAAAGCAACATGTGAAGCAGAACGTCCCATTACCTTAACGAAATGCCAATACTTTTTAGCAGAATTAGCATCACGGCAAATATTACCAACTATTTCACTGTATGTCTTAGTTGCAGTATCGAAGCCAAATGAACATTCTATGTCGTCATTTTTTAAATCACCATCAATTGTTTTTGGACAGCCGATAACCTGTACTCCACTGTTGTGTGCTGCAAAGTATTCAGCAAGAACTGCAGCATTAGTATTTGAGTCATCACCGCCGATTATTACTATAGCTGTTATACCATGCTTTTTGCATACTTCAGCAACTACAGCAAATTGCTCTTCTGTTTCGAGCTTTGTACGGCCTGAACCAATAATGTCAAAGCCACCTGTATTACGATATTGATTAATATATTCATCATCGAAAATTACATAGCTGTCTTCTAAAAGACCACTTGGACCGCCTTTAAAGCCGAAAAGAACATTGTCTTTGTTTGTTGCTTTTAAAGCATCATAAAGACCACAAATTACATTGTGTCCGCCAGGTGCTTGTCCGCCTGAAAGAATAACTCCGACAATCTGTTTTTTTGATTCAGATGTATTGCTTCCTTTTTGGAAGGTAATCTCATTTTTGCCATATGTGTTAGGGAAGAGAGAATTGATTTTTTCCTGGTCTGCTACACTTTCAGTAGGGTTACCATTTTTTACACATATTTCAGAAATACCATTTCTGAGCATGCCCGGTAATTTGGGCTGGTATTGATATCTAGCCATTTGAAGGGAAGATAAACTCATTTTAAAACACTCCTTATTATTTATGGTTAAAATTATTTATGGTTAAATAAATTCATCGGTGAATTATACTCTATTTTGCAAAAAAGGTAAATACATATTTGTAAAATATTTGTATATGATTATAGATTATAAAGTTTATTGAAAATATTAGTCTCTGGCTTGGAGTCTTAATTATTATTGAAATTTTCGATGATTATAGTCTTATTATAAAAATTCTTTAGTAATGTTTGTTTTGCTTGCTAATTGTAATAAAAATTAGTGATACTATTATTTGTACTAGTGACTTGTTCTTTTTTATTTTGTAAAATACAAACAATGAATGATATTTTGTAAATTGTATATATAGAGATTAACAGCAGAAAGTTTTTTACAGGCGAGGAAAATATAATTTACATGTGGTAACACAATCAGAAAGGAGTTTTTTTATGTCTATCTTTGATAAATTAAAAAAGAATGCAGAGGGTTTAATTTCAAATGCAACTAAAGAAACAGTAAAATCATTTGGTAACAAAAAAGAAACGTTTACTTTTAGTTCGCTTCCAGAAAGTCTTAGTGAAATGCAATCACTTCCAGAAGCTTCACTAGATAGTCCGTTTAAAACAGCAGCACTTACTGTATGTGCAATATGTGCATATGCTGCTGATAAAAATATAGGAGCGGAAATGCTTAATTGGCTTAGAGGTCCTAGACCACTTAGCGGAGGAGATATTTCATTCCTTAACGATCGATTCCGTGATGGTAAAACATATGTACCTTTCTCGTATTTTCAGGGTGCTACACCAGATAATGATTATACACCAAATCAGCCATACACGCTTATAGTAGAGACGAATCCTTATTCTGATGCGAATGAAGGATATATGAAACTTTTTATAAGAAGTGGTGGCGCTGATAACCCACGTGAGGTCGTGCTTCGTAGGAGGGGCGATGGAAAATGGTTTTTGTGGGATCAGTTTTTACTTGTTGGAATACGTGAACCAAAATCTTCTGATCCTTGGGCATAATGGAAATTTAAGAATATGGCGGTGAATGATGGAAAATAAAGGAACTTTACCACGTGATTATGATGGTTCACAGTATGGGATTAATCTTGACAGTATAAGCACACAGAAAATGTATGAAAACGGTCCAACACATCAGGTGCTTCAAGAAACTGTTTATGGATGGCTAAAAGGTGCGACAATTTTTTGCTTTTCAGGACTTAAGCATCTTACATATGCAGACTTTGTAGAGCATATAGGTTGTGATGCACAAGAATTTAGCTTTAAGTCTCTGGAAAAACAAAGAGTATACACTTGGATAGCAAAAGACAAACCGACAGCAAAATTTGCTGCATTTTTTCAAAAGAACGAAGTGGGAGAGTGGACTATTTGGGCTACAGGCTCAACACAGATACACATGCCAGAAAATTTTATTGAGAATTTAAATAAAAAATAAAGGGGGATCTTTATGTCAATTATTGGGAAATGGAAACCAGTTAAAATTAAGGACTTCTCATCAGAAGGAGAATATGTAACACCTGATGTGCTAAAGGAGAAGGGATTGTTCGATAGTGATATGGAGCAGATGATGTCATCTGTTATCGAAATTAAAGATGATGGTATTATCGAACAATATATAGTCGTTCCAACAGATATGATTGATGAAGCAAGAGCTGAGGGAGCACCAGTTGATGAGCAAGGACGTATAAAGGCTGCAGAGGCAACATGGAAAGAAGTAAATGGGAAATATATATGTAATTTAGATGGCCAAGAATTTCCTATGGAACTAACAGAAGAGGGCTATCTTCCATTTATGCTAGGAATGATACTTATTGAAAAAATCTAAAATATAAGGGAGGAAATATTATGGCAAAACATAATTGTGCTATTTGTGGTGTTGAGGTAGGTTTGCTTTCTGAGCAAAAATTATCTGATGGCAATTATATTTGTAGAAAGGTTTGTAGTAAGAAAACTTTCAAGATTTTTGATAAGGTTGCAGCTACATTAGATGATGTGAAGGCACATATAGATCAAATTGACAAGGGGACTAAAATATGGAACGAATTACTTCTTCCTTTAAAATCATCAAAAAATAAGGAAGAAAAACTGAAGCAGATGGGTGTCGGTGGACCTTTATTATATGCTTCAGCTACAACAGGTTTAGTTGCATTAATTGAAACTCGTTATAAATTTTTGATATTTGGTAAGAGTCAGCTCGCTTGTGTGTATCGTATAGCAGATTTAATGCAGTATGATTACGAAGAAGAAACAATAAAAAATTCTGAGGGTAAGGAAGAAAAGAAAGAATATTGTCACATGTATTTTAAGAATACCCCAGGTATGTCAGATTTCCGTTTGGAAGTTTCGGGCCAAAAGGAATATGAGAGCATTGCTAAATATTTTAATACATTATTTGGTATTCAAAAAACATTAGGCAATTCTATAAATAATGCAAAGAAACAAATAGAAGCATTTAAGTCTATTAAGGATACTGTTAAGGCTGCAGCAAATGGAACATTGGACCAAGCTCAAGCAGCAGAAACGATTAATACACTTGATACAGCTGTATATGGAGATCGTACGGAGCTTATCAAAAAGGCGGATAGTGCGTTATCTAAATTTAACTAAAAATATATATCTGTAAAAAACAGTCATAAATTCACCAAGGTTCACGTAAAATGTGAATCTTGGTGAATTTTGATAATAATAGAAAAAGTATGTAAGAGTGACATTGAATTGACTATATGTTTTAATTTTGTTAGAATTTACTCGATTTTTTATGATTGGTGATATTATGCAAAGAGAAAAATTAGGTAGTCGTCTTGGTTTTATATTATTAAGTGCTGGTTGTGCTATCGGTGTTGGTAATGTATGGAAATTTCCGTGGATGGTTGGAGAAAACGGTGGAGGAGTGTTTGTTTTATTTTATTTAATATTCTTAATGCTTCTTGGATTTCCTCTTTTGATTGTAGAATTTTCGCTTGGAAGAGCAAGTCAGGCAAGTCCAGTTAGACTTTACCAAAAATTAGAAAAAAAGGGACAAAAATGGCATTTGCATGGATACGCGGCATTAGCTGCAAATTTCTTGTTGGTTATGTTTTATACTTCAGTAACAGGGTGGATACTCTATTATTTTGTAAAGTTTTTGAAGGGTGATATGACTGGCATAACAAATGTCGCATCTGAAGGCTTGTTTTCAAATATGTTAGAAAGTCCACTGGTTACAGTAGGATTTATGGCAATTATAGTAATATTAGGCTTCCTAATTCTTTCCTTTGGACTTCAAAACGGAGTAGAAAAGGTTACAAAATATATGATGATAATATTAATTCTGCTTATGGTCGTTATTGCAATTAATGGTTTTACATTACCGGGTGCGAAGGAAGGTATTGAGTTTTATCTTAAGCCGGATTTTAGCAAGGTTAGTGGAAATGTAATTGTAAGTGCGATGAACCAGGCTTTTTTTACATTAAGCCTTGGTATTGGTTCAATGGCTATTTTTGGTAGTTATATCGGTAAAGAACGTTCACTTCCGGGTGAATCCTTAAACATTCTCATATTAGATACATTTGTGGCTATAGTTTCAGGATTAATAATTTTTCCTGCATGCTTTTCTTACAATGTAGAGCCAACATCCGGTCCTAAACTTTTGTTTGTTGCGATGGCAAAGGTTTTTAACAATATGCAAGGAGGAAGATGGTGGGGAAGCATTTTCTTTTTGTTTATGTTTTTTGCTGCGATGTCAACAATAATTGCAGTTTTTCAAAATATACTTGCTTGTGTATGTGAGCTTACATCGTGGAGTAGAAAGAAAGCATGCTTGATATGTGGGACACTTGTATTTGCTCTTTCACTGCCTTGCGCACTTGGATTTAATTTACTTTCGGATTTCAAGCCTTTTACAAGTGAATCTTCTGTAATGGATTTAGAGGATTTTTTTGTTAGCTATTTGATGCTGCCTCTTGGTTCGATATGTTATTTGCTTTTCTGTGTGAGTAAAAGAGGATGGGGTTTCGATAATTTCATAAAGGAAGCAAACACAGGAAAAGGAATAAAATTAAAAGGTTGGACAAGACCTTACATGACTTATATTTTACCCGTTGTAATAATTTTTGTATTTATAATCGGTATTTTGAGTTTTGAATTTAATGATGGATTTACAATATTAAATTGGATAAAGTTACAGCTTGGTAATATTTCTTAGACTATTACATTTAATAGTGACTTTTTAAAAATTAACTTATATAATTATTAGTGTAGTAGTCTTCGTATATCTAAATACAAGGGTTTACTTTAGATTTAGATTGAAGTTGGATTTTCTTTAAATAGTTATATTGAATTATATTAAATGTATAAATAGGGAATATTAAACTTCAATGTAAATAATTATTTGGAAAGGATTGATTGAATATGAAAAAGAAGATTTTAAGCATTTTGCTCGTACTTGCAATAGTACTAAGTATGGTGCCATTGTCAGTATCTGCCGCAAAATATGATATGGTATTTAGTGGCTTTAAAGGATACGGTGAGATGACATTCAATGAGGGCTTAGGAATTAATACACCTGTTTTTGAAACTCGTGAAATATTACTTTCTCCTGAAAATGCTCCTGAAGATGTAGTGAATGTAACACCTAGTGGTTTATTTACAGATATTAATATTACAAATCCATATAAGGATGAACCGGTTCGTGGAGAAACATATTATTTACGTCTTCTTATTTGGGATGATTCATCAAAGAAAGTAGATTATTCTAAAGCAGGAGTAGAAGATTTTGATATTAGGCTTACGGGTTATGCTGTAGATACTGTTAAAACAGAATATGGTACTGCTGAAAATGATGCTTATATGTATGCGTATTTTGAAGCTACATATCTTGACTTTGAGAGTATGACACCTGCAGTTAGTGCTGAAGACAAGGTTTCCAGAATGACTGATTTGGGTGATGTTACGTATGGAACAGAAACATTATTCTCTTTTGAACCTATGGAATTGTCTCAATCATTGATTGATGCAGGGTACACTATTAAAGAGAAGGTATATGTCAATTATGATTGGCAGGGAACGCTTGTTACTTTAAATAGAGGCAATGAGTTTGACCTTATGAAGTATGTTAAAAACATTGGTGAATATCAGGTTTGGTTCTCGTTTGATTTGTACAAAAACAATGAATATATCACTTCCATGGGCCATATATATAATGTTAACATACTTCCACGTGAAATTGGGGCTTTGAGTGCTACGGTGAATACGCCCGTTGCAGGACAAAAGCCAGGTGATGTGTTATTTGTTGGCTCTGATGATTACGAAGTAAAAGATATTGATTGGTCATATTATAATGAAAAATATGATGACTATTATATAATGCCTGAGGATATGGTTTTTGAGGCAGGTAAAACATACGAATGTGATATAGAATTTGTTCCTGTTGGCGCTAATGTTTTTCCAGAAAACAGCACTGATGTTGAAGCTACCATTAATGGAAATTCTGCTGTAGTTGTAAATAATCCATATTCTACAAATTATGCATATGTAAGATATTTCTTCGAAGTATCTGCGAATCACACAACTCAAAATGACAAATGGGGCGAAACTGAATGTGATATTATTAAGAGCATAGATTATGTTCTTAATGACAATGGAAAATATGATGCTATAGTTAATGTTGATCTTTCAAACTTTGATCCTCAAGTATTACAATATGATGTTCAAGGTATAGGATATTATTGGTATAAAGGAGATAATGGGCCATATCCTGGCTCAATTGGAGGCATAGATGTTCTTGATTTAGTCTTTTCAGTTAATTTTAATGATCTTGAGCCTAATAGTGATTGGCGTGTGAAGATTTATTTAGCAGAAGATTATTATGCAGATTATGAGCTTAGCGATTATAACTTTAACTATGTAAGTGATACAGTTCCTGCTGCTTATACTGAAATTACTAATGTTTCTGCTACAGTAGAAACACCGGTTTCTGGTGAAAAACCTGGACAATTAATCTATGGTAATGGGGAAGGCTACGAGGTTACTGATATTGATTGGTCATACTATGATGAGGAAGATGATACATATTATATAATGCCTGAAGGAATGACTTTCGAATTAGGCAAGAAGTACGAATGTGCTGTTCAATTTACGACATTAAAAGGGTATGCTTTTCCTAAAGATAGTAAAAATCTTTTTGGTAAAATTAACAATAATGACGGTATTGTTATAAATAATCCATATTATTCAAATAAAGCCTATGTTAAATGGGTTTTCACTATGGAGGAAAAATATGATTTTATTGAAATAGATGGCATTAAATTGGATAATGGCGATTACTTGTATAATAATGCAGATGCTGTTAGCAAAGATGCGCCAACATCAGAGTCAGAGGGCTTTTGTTATTACAATGATAATAGCTTATATATCTACAATTATGTAAATGAAAGTCAAGATGCTACAATTCAATTTTTTGACGAGGACCTTGTTATCTATGTAGTAGGTGATTGTAAGATAGGTTCAATTTACGATGGATACTTTAGTTATCATTTTTCGGATTATGGTGTTGTAGGTAATCTTGATATTGTTTTGACAACTGGTGCTTCATTGGAAGTAGTTGGAAATGCCTTTGATGCATATTCTAGCTTGTGGGTACAAGGCGATGTTAAAGTAAGTGGAAAGGGTACACTCCTTTTGAATTCCAAAGGTAATATTTATTCATCTACAGTTAGTGATGCAATCTCGTTTACTATTAATGATGCAGATGTATTTGTAGTCAATACTCAAGGTGATAAAGCTATGTGTGCTCCTAATGAAAATCCTACTCAGCTTCTAGTTGAAAGTGGTATGCTCGCTATGACCTCTAATGATTTTGCAATTCAAGATGTTGATATTATGAATGAATATGTATATGTTAGTGTTGACTTTAATTCAGATTTAGCAGATTGTGAATTATGGGATAAAACAACTGACATAAGCACATACAAGACAATTTATGTTTTAGCAGAAGAGTTGGATACTGGTATTTTAGGTGACGTTAATGAAGATGGAAATGTTGATAACAAGGACGTTGCTTTGATGAGAAGACATATTGCAGGTTGGGATGTTACAATTAATCTTAAGTTAGCAGATGTTAATGGTGATGGTGAAGTTAATATAAAAGATAGCACGACTATAAGAAGAAAACTTGCTGGTTGGAGTTAATATTAATAAGTGATTGTATTCTGAAAATGAAGCCCTTGATGAGTGATTCAAGGGCTTCATTTTGTATAATTTTATACAGTTCCACTTATAACAAGTGTTGCTACTCCGGGATTCGTGATAATAATACCTGTTTCTGGATCTTGGATAAATGTTGCTGCTGGGACTGTGATTGTTCCTGCGTTTGTTGAGAAAATACCTGTTGTCTCATCGTAGGTATATGATGTGGCAGGGAATACAGCACCATCAAGTGTTATGCTTAAATTGGATAAAATAGGATTGAATGTGTCTCTTATAACTACATTTGCGCTAGTATCAGCTTCAGTATTACCTGAATTTTGGATTATGAAGGTGTAGGTCAAGGTTCCGTTTTCAGTTACCGGTACTGGGCTGACAGACTTTGTAATTGTTAGCTCTGGTTCGTTTGCAGTTGAGATTGTTTCCTGTGCTGTGATGGGAGTAGTAATTCCACCACTGATTGTGGCTGTATTTGTAATGCTGTCATCTATACCTAGTGGAGCATATTGATTTGCTTGTACTTCGTAGACGATTGTTGCATTTCCATTTGCTGGTACACTTATTCCAGAAATTGTTAAAGGTGGTCCTGCGGTTATTGTAGGAGCTGCTTGTAAAACTCCATTTACATAATATCTGACGGAATTAGCGAGAAATGTCAGTGGTACCAGATTGTCAGTTCCAAAGGTATAGCTACCTAAATCGTCAGTTAGTGTTAAACCTGTGAAAGGTACTGAACCTGAATTTAAAATGCTTATTATATAGGTTATATCATCGTTTCGTCCATATTCGTCAATTACGGCAGTTTTAGTTGCAGATAATACTTCTAAAAGCTCGCCAACTGCTATATTTGAATTAGTGACTGAATCGTTATATGACAATTGAGCTTGGTTTGTAAATTGTGCCATTTTTCTTTCTCCTTTTGTTTTATTACGATACAGTATATATTTATGCTTCTATGTGAAAAATGGTGACATAGTGCGGAAACGTTTTTTTGTCGAGGAAAAATTTAGGTGATGAACAGAAACGTCAGCTACTGATTTTAGAGTGGGAAATTGGTTGAAATGTGTTAATGGGGTGGTATAATGAAATACTTAACTAAAATCAATTAAAAATCATATAAGCCATAATGACTCTATTCAATCAAATTTTTGTTTTCTTAAAATAATTTGCATTTTATTTTTTTTAATATATAATAGAACCAATAATAAAATTAAGCATGATAACTTCACTTGAGCCGTCATTAAGCTTGGCATCTAAAGTTAACAATAAAACAAGAAAGTTGATTTTACATGAGTATATCAAACAAAAATATAAAAATTTTGGATAAGCTTTTATACATTTTAATTCCAATTGTTGCATATCTAGTCCTCTATGCAATTAATTTTGCGATACAAAATCTTTTCTATTTAGTCATTTATGCAAGCTTAAGCATAAGAGGTTCATATACGAGTGAACTATTACTACACAATGATACCATCAGTATTTTACAAGAAAAAACTAGTATTATGTATATAATGGCAGCCTTGGTATATTTAGTAATATTCGTTTTGTTAGCAAAAACAACAAAATTATTACGATTCTGTGCAATAGAAACAAGAAAATTACTATCAGGCTCAAGAGCATATTTAATATTGAGTGGCTTGCTATTTGGTTCTTTTTTAAACATAGCACTTAATGTCTTTAGTAAATATATTTCAAAAGAAATGCTAGAGGCCAATAATGAGAATATAAGTTCTTTTAAAAGTAGTACACTTTTAGTAACTATTTTTGCTGTCTGTGTAATGGCACCAATTGTAGAAGAACTGATATTCAGAGGCTTTATATATAACTGTATAAAAAAGTTGACAGGCAGAATATGGATAGCGGCAATAGTTACCTCGCTGCTTTTTGGTATATTTCATGGAAATATTTTGCAAGGTATTTATACGGGCTTAACATCACTTTTATTAATATTCCTATATGAAAAAAGTAAGTCAATAAAAACTACAATTATCTTTCACGGATTATTGAATTTTTCATCATTCCTCGCAGGGATAATTATGTATTATACAAATGATTATATATCAATGATAGTTTGTGCTATAGGAGCTATACTTGGTGTGACATTGTTTGTAAAAAAGTGTAAAAAGCCTATTGTAACGGATAATAAAGTTTTAATATAAATGGAGATAATAATGAGCAAGATAAAGGAGCTTTTTTTAAAATATAAGCAATTTTTGTTTTTTTGTATGGTAGGTGTATTAAATACACTAATTGCTAATGTAATATATTTTGTATTGTATAAGGTATTTGAATCAATTGGATTTTCAATTGAGTTATTTAATATTAACATTACAGCAGGCTTATGCACAATTGTAGGTACAATATTTGGAGCAATAAATAGTTATATATTAAATAGTAGGTTTGTATTTGAAGAAAAAAATAAAAATACGGGGCCGAAGTTTATTATAGCATTTGTTATTTATTTAGTTTTAGAAGCTGTTTTAGTAATGCTATTAGAAAATGTTTTGAAGGTTCCGGGCGATTATTGCAAAATTATAGTCACACCAATAATGCTAATCGAGAACTTCTTAATAAATAAGCTGTGGGTTTTTAAGGGGGAAAAATAAAATATTTATACTACTTAGAGAATGGAGTGTTTAGTTTTGAGTAGGAAAATTAATCGTTTGTTGGCAACGCTATTAGTGTTTGCAATGTGTGTTTCGTTGTTGGTTCCAATGACACCGACACATGGTGAAACTGCAAAGTTAGCAGTAGCAGGTGATGTTAATGACGATGGTGTGGTGGACACAAAGGATGTAACAATTTTAAGACGACATCTCACACAATGGAATGTGGAGATTAATCTTGCTTTAGCGGATGTAAATATTGATGAGGCAATAGATTCGAAGGATGCTACATTAATAAGAAGATACATTGCAGGATGGGATGTAGAATTAAAATTACCAGCAAGTGAAGATTCAGGAAGCACAGGGGATGGTGGTAATACTGATGATCCTGGAAACACAGGGGATGGTGGTAATACTGATGATCCCGGAAATACAGGGGATGGTGGTAATACTGAAGATCCCGGAAACACAGGTGACGGTGGTAATACTGATGATCCTGGAAACACAGGTGACGGTGGAAGCACAGGCGACGAAAGCGTCACAGTTAATGTAGCAAGCGTGGGAGAGTTTATAACTGAACCAAATGTAATCAATAAGCTTACTGCTGACATCACAGGAGCAATAGAGCTAGATGGTGACAAATATTTTACATTAGATCTTGCAGGACACAAATGGACTAACGACCAAAGTGCAATCACATTAAAAATGGGAACCGTTTATGTGTATGATTCTGTGGGAGGTGGAGCTGTAATTACATCCTCTAGTGATGCAATAGTAATGGGTAATGGTAGTGCAAAACTAGAAAACATTTCAGTTGTAGCCGGTGGAGATGGAATGGATGCAATTTTTTGTAATGGTGGTAATTTAACAGTTCTAAACTGTACATTATCAGCACCTAAAGCTGGTATTAATGTAGCAAATGCTAGTGAAGCTGTATATTATGAAGCAAGGTCGGTTGTAACTGTTAAAGATGGTAAATTTGCAAATTATGCAGGCTCAAAAGACTCTTTAGGACGCAATTGTGCTATAGAAATCAGAAATAACGCGGATGAAATAACTCTTTTAGGAGATATTACATTTGAAAATAACAGAATTATTAGTAAAATAGCAAATATTAAAACTATTAAAGAAGCTATAACAGTAAATGCAACATTTACACCAGGTGCTAATGTGAATGACTATGTAACTGCTACAATTTCAAATATGGGCGCGGGCTCAGATGGTAGCACAGACACAGGAGATGGTGATAATTCAGGTGAAGATACAGGAGTAATTAATTCTACAAAGGAAGTATCAAGTATAGGAGAATTTTCGTTTGCAGCAAATGTACTTAATAAGCTTACAACTGATATTACCGGTGGCATAAGCATTAACGGTGAAACCTTACTTGTAGACCTTGCTGGACACAAGTGGTCAAATGATCAAAATGCAATTAGTCTTGCAATGGGAGACATTTATGTATTCGATTCAGTAGGTGGCGGTTCAATTGTTACATCTATGCACGATGCTGTTACAATGAGCAATGGTAAAGCGAAATTTGAAAATATTTCAATTGTTAGTGGCGGAGATACAATGGATGCAATATTCTGTGACGGAGGTAATTTGACTGTAATTAATTGTACCTTGTCTGCACCTAAAGCTGGAATTAACGTAGCCAATGCAAGCGAAGATGTAGATCGATTGTCAAGAGCAGTTGTGACTGTAAATGGGGGCAAATTTGCTAATTATACAGGAATAAAGGATCTAAAAGGACGTAATTGTGCGATTGAAATAAAAAATAATGCAGACGAAATAACTCTTATTGGAGATATTGTATTTGAAAATAATGTAATTATAAGTAAATTGACAAATTTAAAGCCTATTAGTTATGCAATAAAAGCAAATGCAAGCTATACATCTGGAAATTATCTAGCAAGCTATATAACAGCTGGTATTTCAATGAATTCAGAGGGAAATACTGATGGAAATATCAAACCTGATGTAAGTTTAGATGAATTGGCAGAAAAAGTAATTATTCCAAGCAATATAAGTATTAATTTTGCACAAAATCTAAATTCTAATGGTTATACTGCTACGAATGGTCTTCTGGCTATAAAAAAGAATATGCGCTGTGGTTTTAATGGAAATGTTAGTTATCCTTTTAATACAGAAGTAGTATCCCTTAATGGAGTAACTTATGTAGATGCCGAAAATTTTGTGAAAATGTTTGGCTTAAATTATAGAATAGGCGAAGGAAATAGTGGGGTAATCTTCTTTAATAACTTTGAAATAGCAATTAAAGGTGACACTAATACAATAAATGTAAATGGTACAGAGTATGACTTTGTGACAACTCTCACTTATAAAGATTCATTATTGATTTCCTTAGAACATTTTATAAGTGCTATGGGATATAAATTTACCTATGATAATGCGAGTGGTATCTACTATTTTTATAAAAATACAAGCAATTATTCTAATAGTAATATCAATTCTGCAAAGGAAATGATAGCAAAGTATGAGGGAATTATTTACAATTATGATGATGTTGCTTGTGATCAAACAGGTGTAGGTATTTATCAGAAGGCAGATTATGAAGACAGAAAAGTTGGAATAGCATATACAACATGGAATAGAGAAAACTTCCCTTGGTCAATAGGTAGCTCATGGAGTTTTCCGCTACTTGGCAAATATTCCTCAGATAATGTAGATGTGGTAAGACAGCATGGAATATGGCTTGCAGAGGCAGGAGTAGACTTTGTGTTTGTTGATTGGTCAAATAACACAAGCTATCATCCAAGCATTTACGGTGGTACCAGAGAAGATTTTGAAATGATAGAGAATGCGACAGATGTGCTTTTTGAAGTATGGTCAGATATACCTGATGCTCCTAAAATATGCATAATGGCGGGACCTGGACATTCAGGAATAGAATCTGTATCGAAAGGTGACCATCAAAGAAAGGTTAATCAAATTTACGAGAAATATATAAATAATCCAATGAATAAGGAAATGTATTTCCACTATGAGGGTAAGCCACTTTTGATGTGCTATGGTGCTACACCTACACAATATGGTAATATTCCACAGTGGTCTGACGGAAGATTTACTATTAGATGGGTTACAGGCTTTGTAGGACAGCAGGGAAGTCTATTCGACAGTCAAACACTTTGCTCTGAAAGATATTGGAGCTGGGAGGAAAGAGGCGCACAAACATATACTGTTAAGAATAATGTTGTTGAATCTGTTACCTGCTCAGCTGCAACGAGAGCACAAAATTCACCTGGACAAGCCGGATATATTCCAGCAAGTGGTAGACAAAATGGTGCTACATTAAAAAGACAATTCCAAAGAGCAATTGATTTAGGTTCATCATTTGTATTGTTAGTTTCATGGAATGAATGGACTAAAAGTGAACAGGAATCTACAGAAATTTCAAAGGATTTAGAACCTTCAGTAGCACATGGAACATTTTATTATGATTTAATGAGAGAACAAATTCGAAAATATAAAGGAAAAATATAAGTATTTTTTCTGAAGCTTTTTGAAAATTTACTATTGCATAAAAGTTTCTTTCATGATATAATGTCGCTGTTGTTTTGAAAGCAACAGTGATATTGCGGAATTGTGTAAAGGTAGCACGAATGACTCTGACTCATTTTGTCTGGGTTCGAATCCTAGTTCCGCAGCCAATGAAAACACGATGGTTTAAGACTATCGTGTTTTTTTTTATGTTCAAGCACAGCAAAGAAACTCGTAATATTATTAAAGTATAGAAATTTTTATAGATACTCATGTACCTGAATTTTTATAAATTTCCTAAAAATTCACAGTTTTATGAAAAGTTTGGGAATACTTTTTGTTTCTATTTTATGGAATTTGTGGTATACTCATAAATCAAGCTAATTCAGTATTAGCTTTAAAATATTGTGAAGGAGAGAGCCATTTGAGTGAAGAAAAGAAGCTTTTTCAATTAGTATCACCATTTAAACCAACGGGTGACCAACCAGAAGCTATAGAAAAATTGGTTGATGGTTTGGAAAATGGAATTAAAGAGCAAATATTACTTGGTGTAACAGGATCAGGTAAAACATTTACTATGGCAAATGTTATAGAAAAAATGAATAGACCTACACTCATATTGGCTCATAATAAGACTCTTGCAGCGCAATTGTGCAGTGAATTTAAGGAGTTTTTTCCAAATAACGCAGTTGAATTTTTTATATCCTATTATGATTATTACCAACCTGAAGCCTATATAGCTGCATCAGACACATATATTGAAAAGGATTCAAGTGTAAATGATGAAATCGATAGATTACGACATTCGGCAACTGCAGCTCTTTTTGAAAGAAGAGATGTAATTATAGTAGCAAGTGTTTCTTGTATTTATGGTCTCGGAGATCCAGAGGATTACACTGATCTAATGTTATCCTTAAGACCTGGAATGAGAATGGAGATAAGAGAAGCAGCAGACAAGCTTGTATCAATGAATTATATAAATGATAGGAGTGATTTTTCAGCAAGAGGAGCATTTAAGATTAATGGAGATACGCTTTTTATAAGACCATCTAAAAGCAACGAGGATGTTATAAAGGTTGAATTTTTTGGCGATGAAATAGACTGTATAACAGAATGTGATGCAATAAGCTTCAAAGCAAAAGCAAAGCTTTCACATGCTGCAATTTTTCCGGCATCACATTATGCTACCACCGATGCAAAAATGGAAAGAGCTATAAATGGAATATTGGAAGAGATGGAGGAGCAGGTTGCCTTATTAAAATCAGAAAATAAAATGGTCGAAGCATATAGACTTGAAAAGAGAACTAGATATGATATGGAGCTAATGCGTGAAACAAAATTTTGTAACGGTATAGAAAATTACTCCCGACATATAAGTGGACGAGCTCCGGGTAGCGCACCATATACACTTATGGATTATTTTCCGGATGACTTTTTAATGTTTATAGATGAGTCTCATGCAACAATACCTCAAGTAAGAGCAATGTATAACGGAGATAAATCAAGAAAAAATTCTTTGGTTGAATATGGTTTTAGATTGCCATCTGCACTTGATAACAGACCGTTAAAATTTGATGAATTTGAAAATAAAATTCATCAAGTTATATATGTAAGTGCGACACCTGCAAAATATGAAAGAGATAGATCTTCGGAGATAGTTGAACAGGTAATTAGACCAACCGGACTTATTGATCCGGAAATCCAGGTAAGACCGGTAGAAGGCCAAATTGATGACTTGATAGGAGAAATAAATAATATAACTAAAAATAACCAACGCATTTTAGTAACTACATTAACAAAAAAAATGGCAGAAAGCCTAACTGAATATTTAACAAAAGCAGGAATAAGAGTAAGATATTTACATTCGGACATTAAATCTATAGAGAGAATGGAAATAATTAATGATTTGAGAACTGGCGAGTTTGATGTATTGGTGGGTATTAATCTTCTTAGAGAAGGGCTAGATTTACCGGAGGTTTCTCTTGTTGCCATATTAGATGCAGATAAGACCGGCTTTTTACGAAGCGAAACATCCTTAATTCAAACAATAGGAAGAGCTGCTAGAAATGTCGATGGAAGGGTAATAATGTATGCAGATGAAGTTACAGAAGCAATGAAATATGCCATAGATGAAACTAACAGAAGAAGACAGATACAAAGCAAATATAACAGGGATAATAATATTGTCCCTAAAACTGTAGTTAAAAGTGTAAGAGACGTGATAGATTCAACGAGAATAAAAGAATCAGACGATAGTGTGGTCACAAATATAGCGTCTGGAAAAATTGACAAAAATGGTATAAATATAGAAAAAACTAAAAATAAAAAAGCAAACAATATTTTAACAGAACTAACAGAGGAAGAAATGAATCTTCCGATAGATACTTTAATAGAAGACTTGACAGAAAAGATGGCGGTCGCTGCAGGTGAGCTGAGATATGAAGAAGCAGCTAAATACAGAGACATGATAAGGATGCTTAAAAAGGTTTAAGCGGAGGAATAGAAAATGAGTGAGAAATTTATAAAAATAACGGGAGCAAGAGAAAATAATCTAAAAAATTTGAGCTTAGAAATACCAAGAGATAAATTAGTTGTTTTCACAGGCTTAAGTGGTTCTGGTAAGTCATCGTTAGCATTTGAAACAATATATGCAGAGGGACAGAGAAGATATATGGAATCATTATCTTCATATGCGAGAATGTTTATAGGTCAGATGGAAAAGCCTGATGTAGATAGGATAGATGGACTTTCACCGGCAATATCTATAGATCAAAAAACAACATCGAAGAATCCACGCTCTACAGTTGGAACAGTTACCGAAATTTATGACTATCTAAGATTACTATATGCCAGAACCGGAGAACCACATTGCCCTAAATGTGGACAGGAAATTCATACACAAACCATTGACCAAATGACGGATGCAATATTGCAGCTCCCGCAAGGAAGTAAAGTACAGCTTTTAGCACCTGTTGTACGAGGCAGAAAAGGAGAATATGTTAAGCTTTTAGAAACATTAAAAAAGAAGGGATATTCAAGAGTAAGAATTGATGGTGAAATTTATTCACTTGATGACGATATCCAGCTCGATAGATATAAAATTCACCACATAGATGTGGTTGTAGACAGAATTGTCGTAAGAGAAGGCTTGCAAGGAAGAATTAATGATTCTTTTGAGGTTGTTTTAGCATTAGCTTCAGGCCTGGCACTTGCAAATATAGCTGAAAGTGGCGAAAATGCAGATGGAACTCCTAAAGAACCATATGATATGATGTTCAGTAGTAATTATGCATGTCCTGATTGTTCTGTTAGTATTCCGGAGGTGGCTCCTAAAATGTTCTCCTTTAACAGTCCAATGGGAGCATGTCCTAGGTGTTCTGGTATTGGCAGAATACAACAATTTGAAAAAGAATTTTTTGCATCAAAAATAGGTCATCGTAATTTTTATGATTTAGGAACAGCAATGCTTTTTGATTATACCATAAAACAAAGAATTGAAATTGTAGAGAAAATCAGCGAAAAATATAATTTCAACATGTATTTAGAATTTTCGACATATTCAGATGAAGTAAAGGATATTATAATTAGTGGTGATGGAGAAGAATACAAGGGTTTGATAGCATCATTAGAAAAAAGATATCAAAGAAAAATGGACGGCCACATAGAAATGTATCCATTGGAGTATTATATGACTGACTCCGTATGTCCTGAATGTAAAGGAAGAAGACTAAATGAAAATGCACTTGCATTTACTGTGGGTGGAAAAAATATAGCTGAATTTACAGAAATGTCTATTGATGATGCTCTAAAGTTTGTAAATAACTTGAATTTGACAGGAGAAAAATTAATAATCGCAGATTCAATAGTTAAGGAATTAAAAGGCAGATTGGGATTTTTACAAAATGTTGGACTCGGCTATTTGACACTTTCGAGAGCTTCGGGTACTCTATCAGGTGGTGAATCGCAAAGAATAAGGCTTGCAACACAAATAGGTGCAGGATTAATGGGAGTTTTATATATTTTAGATGAACCTAGTATAGGACTCCACCAAAGAGATAATGATAAGCTTTTAGATGCCTTAAAAGGACTTCGTGATTTAGGCAATACTCTTATAGTTGTAGAACACGATGAAGATACAATGCGACAGGCAGATTATATTGTTGATATAGGGCCTGCAGCCGGTGTTCATGGAGGAGAGCTGATTGCAAGTGGAACTCCTGAAGAAATAATGAATTGTGAGCAGTCTATAACTGGTCAATATTTAAGTGGAAAGAAATTTATACCAATACCTGAGGAAAGAAGAAAGGGTAATGGAAAAGTTTTGTCAGTAAAGGGTGCAAGAGTAAATAATTTAAAAAATGTGAATGTGGATTTTCCGCTAGGAAAATTTATATGTGTGACAGGTGTTTCAGGCTCCGGAAAAAGCTCGTTAGTAAATCAAGTCTTGTGCAAGGGCTTGTCAGAGGAGTATAGCACAAGCGGAGCGTATAAAGAAATTATCGGGAAGAATGAAATTGACAGAATGGTAGTGATTGATCAATCTCCAATAGGTAGAACACCTCGTTCTAATCCTGCTACGTATGTTGGCGTGTTTACTCAAATAAGGGAATTGTTCGCACTTGTGCCTGAAAGTAGAGCAAGAGGGTATAAAAGCGGGAGATTTAGCTTTAATACAAAAGGTGGAAGATGTGATGCTTGTGATGGAGATGGCATAAAGAAAATAGAAATGCATTTTTTGCCGGATGTCTATGTTCCGTGTGAGGTATGTAAGGGAAAGAGATATAATAGAGAAACATTGGAAATTAAATATAAAGGGAAAAATATTTCTGATGTTCTTGACATGACAGTTGACGATGCTGTAGAATTTTTCAAAGATTTACCTTCTATTAAAAGAAAAATAGACACACTTCAAGAGGTTGGTCTTGGATATATAAAATTGGGGCAGCCATCTACAACATTGTCAGGAGGAGAAGCTCAAAGAGTGAAGCTGGCGACTGAGCTTTCAAAGGTAAGTACAGGAAAGACACTATATGTTTTGGATGAGCCTACTACCGGACTCCATACAGACGATGTTAGAAAGCTTATAGAAATATTACAAAAGCTTGCAGACAGCGGAAATACGGTTGTAGTAATTGAGCATAATTTAGAATTGATAAAATGTTCTGATTATATAATTGATATGGGGCCTGAAGGTGGAAATGGTGGAGGAAATGTTGTTTTTGCAGGTACACCAGAAGAAATAATAAAAATAAAGGAATCGTATAC
The DNA here is from genome assembly GCA_045580735.1 of Candidatus Egerieisoma sp. Classification (GTDB taxonomy): domain Bacteria; phylum Bacillota; class Clostridia; order UBA1212; family UBA1255; genus Egerieisoma. Next base: position 21,669 of record JAZNOJ010000079.1, read on the forward strand.
AGGAAAATATTTAAAGGGGATGATAAAATGAATGGTGAGTTATGCAGCATATGCCATAAAAGATTAGCAACAGTTTTTATTACACAAATAGACAATAAAGGGCAGCAAGTAAATAAAGGCTTGTGCCTAGTATGTGCGAAGAAAATGAATCTTCCTCAGGTAACACAGTTTTTAGATAAAATGGGAATTTCAGATGAGGACCTAGAAAGTATGTCAGATGGCATGGGTGAAATGATAGAGAGTATTGAAAATATGGGAAATGAAGAAAAAAACGAAGATACTCCATCAGGTACAAATACGCCTAATTTATTTAAGCTTTTTGGTGGAATGGGAGGCTCAATGATGCCTCCGGATGAATTTTTTGCTAATAGAGAAAAATCAGAAGGCAAAGGCGAAGAAAAGAAAAATGGTTCAAAAAATGACAAGTCTCAGTATAAGTATTTGCCGATGTATAGCACTGATCTTACCGAAAAAGCAAAGCTGGGTGGCATAGATAATATAGTAGGAAGAGATAGAGAAACAGAAAGAGTAGTCCAGATACTTAATAGAAGAACAAAGAATAATCCTGTTCTGATAGGGGAAGCTGGTGTGGGTAAAACTGCCATAGCAGAGGGCCTTGCTTTAAGAATAAGCAGAGGTGAGGTGTCTGAAAAGCTTTTAGACAAACGTATTCATTTGCTTGATTTGACAGCAATGGTTGCAGGAACACAGTTTAGAGGACAATTTGAATCACGAATGAAGGGTCTTATAGATGAGGTTAAAAAGGCAGGAAATGTTATTCTCGTTATAGATGAGGTTCATAATATTATGGGTGCAGGAGAGGCAGAAGGCTCAATGAATGCTGCAAATATATTAAAACCAGCTCTTTCTAGAGGAGAAATACAGGTAATTGGTGCTACAACTCTAAAGGAATATAGAAAATATATTGAGAAGGATAGTGCTCTTGAAAGAAGATTTCAACCGGTTTTTGTTAATGAACCAACAATTAATGAAACAGTTGAAATTCTAAAAGGAATAAAGGTTCATTATGAGGTATATCATAAGGTTAAAATGAGCGATGAACTTTTAGAGGAAGCTGCAAAAATGTCTGAAAGATATATAACAGACAGATTTTTGCCAGATAAAGCTATTGACGTTATTGACGAAGCCGCGTCGAGAGCGAATTTGAGAAATAAGATTCTTCCATTAATTGCAGCAAAGAAAAAAGAAATTGCAATACAGAATGATAAACTGACAGAGCTTGAGGGAAAAGAAACGGCAAACGAAGAAGAACAAATGCAAGCCTTCAAGGAAATTGCCGAAATTAAAAGCATGGTTGCCATGCTTCAAACAGAACTAGCTGAGCTTGAAGAAAAACAATATTTAGATTTGACCTATGATGATATTGCAAAGGTCATAGAAACATGGACAGGAATTCCGCTTCAAAAGGTAACAGAGGATGAGGCTGAAAAGCTAATGCAGCTCGATTCTAGACTAAAAGAGCATATAATAGGGCAGGATGATGCTGTTTCAGTCGTTTCTAAAGCGATTAGAAGAAACAGAAGTGGCTTCAGAAATCATTTCAAACCATCCTCATTTATATTTGTAGGACCAACAGGTGTAGGTAAGACTGAATTAGTAAAGAAGCTGACTGTAGAGCTTTTTGGAACAGAGGAAGCGCTTATAAGATTAGATATGTCTGAGTATATGGAAAAGCATACCGCTTCAAAAATGATTGGTTCACCTCCGGGATATGTAGGATATGATGAAGCAGGTCAACTTACTGAGCGTGTCAGAAGAAGACCTTATTCTGTTGTTCTTTTTGATGAGATAGAAAAGGCGCATCCTGATGTTTTCAATATGCTTTTACAAATACTTGATGATGGAAGACTTACAGATAGTCAAGGAAGAGTTGTCAACTTCGAAAATACTGTAATTATAATGACCTCTAATGCCGGAACATCATTAAAGAGCAATGGAATTGGATTTGCATCAAATGGTAAGGAAGCTGCAGAATCGCATGCAAAGAATGCTCTTTCACAAATATTTAAACCCGAATTTTTAAATAGAGTTGATGAAATAATCGTATTTAATAATCTTACGAAGGATAATCTTGCAAAGATTGCACAGATTATGCTTAAAGATATTATAAATCAATGCAGAGACAGAGGCTTTACGTTGGAAATAGCTAATGATGTTTACACATATTTAGCTGAAAATGGCTATAATGAAAAATACGGAGCAAGACCGCTTAGACAGCTTATACAAAGAAAAATCGAGGATGAGCTTGCAGATTTGTTTTTGCTCGGCAAAATTACCTCGGGAAGCGTCGTAAAGGTCGAAATTGATAATAAAGGCGAGGTTATACTAAAGTGATTAGTATTAAAGATAATAACGAATTCGAAAATGCACAAAATACACTGAATGTTGTAAAAAAATGTATTGACGAAGAACTTGAAAATATAAGAATAAGACGAGAAAATATATTAGATGAAAGAAAATATTTTAGTGACTATTTCAGCGAACTAAAGGATGATGAAAAAAAAGATTTGTTAGATAATGAGTTATTAGATACAAATGCTTATGCTTTTTCACTTGGTTTTTTAGCAAGATTAGGGAAACAGCTTAAAGAGCCTTATTTTGCTGGATTTACGTTTTGTGAAGATGGAGAGGAGCCTGAAACACATTATTTGAGTATTCAAACCTTGAGAAATCCAGATAACGATGAAATAGTTACTACTGACTGGAGAGCTCCTGTTGCTTCTCTTTATTATGAGGCAGAGTTGGGAAAAGCATGCTTTTCAGCACCATTAGGAAGTATTTCAGGTGAGCTTATTAATAAAAGAAAATATGTGTTTAAAGAAGGCAACCTTGTGAAATTTTCAGATATTGGTATGCCCTCAGATGACGAAGTCTTATGTGATGTTTTAAAACAAAATTCTGATACTCATATGAAGACTATTATTCGCACAATTCAAAAAGAGCAATATAAAATTGTAAGAGATTATATTGAAGGTGTATCTGTTATTCAAGGCTCTGCAGGAAGTGGCAAATCGTCTATAGCACTTCACAAGGCTGCGTATATTTTATATACATTTCGTGAAAAGCTGAAGGATGGTAGCATTACGATTATATCTCCCAACATGGTATTTTCTGAATACATTTCTTCTGTATTACCAGATTTAGGAGAAGAGAATATACAAAATATTTTGCCGGAAGATGTAATCCATGATGCTCTTTTTGCCTTGGAAGGTTTTAGATTTGTAGACAGACTTACACAGCAGGAAATTATTCATAGCGATAATGAAAATGGTCCAAGATATAAGAAAAATGCTGAATTTAAGGCTACAATGGATTTTAGAAATTTGGTTGAAAAATATATTAAGCATCTTGAGCAGAATATATTTGTAGCAGAGGATTTATATATAGACATAGACAACAATATTAAGGTAGAAGCAGAGCTGTTAAAGGATTTGTTTTATTCTGTGTATTCAGACCTGCCGATAATGAATCGAACAGAAGAAATGGCAAGGTTTATTGGAGATAAATACAAAATAAAGAAGGGAGAAAATATCGAACAGATTCGTTTGAATCTTAATTATATGTTTGAATCTCAATCCATAGAGGTTTTATACAGAAAAATGTATGATATTTTTCCGGAAATTAGCGAATTTGCTCCTGCTGAAATGATATGGGAGGATGCCTGTGTCATGGCTCTCATTTATATTGCTTTGTATGAGCCTGATCTTACAGGAAACAATTTTTACCTTATGGCAGATGAAGCACAGGATTTTACGCCAATTTATTTAGAACTTTTAAAGCATATGTTTAAAGGCACAAATATGCTGTTTGTAGGTGATATTAATCAGAAAATAATGGGAAATTTGGGTAATTTTGCTGATGATATTAAGAAAATAATCAAGCGTAATCCTTACAGGAAATATGAACTTAATACTAATTATCGTTCTACAAGGCAAATAGTAGAATATGCTTCAAAATATGCACAGGATAAAACTGCAATTGAATGTGTTCGTGACGGAAATGAACCCAAAGAAATTATTGCACCAGATATACAAGAGGCAGCTATTCAAGCCGAAAAATATATTAAGGAAATGCATAATAAAGGATATGAAAATATTGCAATTATATGCAGAAGTAAAAAAGAGGCAAATATATTTAGTGGACAATTAAAATTAGAATATAGTTTAATCTCTAAAATAAATTTGAAAATACTTCCACTTTATTTGGCAAAAGGTCTTGAATATGATGCGGTTGTAGTTTGGGATATTGCAAATCCGTCGATGTATACAGCTTGCACAAGAGCAATGCATGATTTACTGGTAATAAAAAAAGGTGAACAAAATGAGCTATAGTGCAAGGTTAAAGAGTGCTTTGGCTACACAGGATATTAAGTCGAAATGCTGTGCTGCAACTGAATTGTATGCATTTTATATGATGAATAACAAAAAAATTTTCAAATATTATGATGAAAGTTTTGCAAAGAGAATTAGCATTCTTGCCGGAAGAGCAGCAGAGTATTTTAAAGCGGGCAATATAAAAACAGAAAATTGCAGCAATGGTAAAGCTTCATATAGTGTTGAAGTATTTTATAATCAAAACTTTGACATTAGCGAAATTAAAAAAAAGTCTTGCTGTAGTGATGCTTTTTTAAGAGGTTGCTTCCTTAGCTCTGGATATGTTTCAGCACCCGATAAACCGGCAAGAGCTGAAATTGCATTTAAAAATTCTGAGCTTCTTGAAATTTGTAAACTTCAATTAGAAGAGAGTGGTATAAAGTATAATATTACACAAAAAAACGGACGAAATGTAATATATATCAAAACTATGACGGGTGTTTCTGATTTTTTGGCTAGAATTGGCGCAGTTGGAGCAATGCTTGAATTTGAAAATACTATAATATTGAAAAATTACAAGAGCGAAGCAAACAGAGTGGCAAATTGTGATAATGCTAATTTAGACAAGGTTGTATCCGCTGCATTAAGGCAATCTGCGATAATTTCAGATTTTATGAAGACAGCAACATTTGAAACGCTTCCCTCGGAGCTAAAGGAAATTGCTTTATTAAGAGTTGAAAATGAATCTTTAAGTCTAAAAGAGTTGGGAGGTATGCTGACTCCTGTGCTTTCTAAATCAGGAGTGGCGCATAGGTTGAAAAAAATAGAAGAATTGGCTTTAAAACAGCAAAAATAAAATTTTTGAATAATATTATTGGAAAATTATGTAAAAGAATGTAAGAAAAATACATTCTTTTTTTGTTTGAGAAATATTAGAAAAAATTTTTTTAAAATTATTTCCCGTTTTTGATTATTTCCCGGGAAATAATTGTATTATATTAATGTGCTTGATAAGAGCAGTTTAAATATATGCGAGGAGGAAAAAATAATGAAATTTGAATTGGCAAAAAATGGAAATTTGCTCATCGTGAAGGTTTCCGGGGAACTGGATCATCACTTTGCTGATGAAATTAGGGTGAGGGTAGATGCAGAACTTATGAGACCACCTATAACAAATATTTTATTTGATTTTGAAAATTTAACATTTATGGACAGCTCAGGTATAGGAATGATTATGGGAAGGTATAAAAAAGTTAAAGCTCTGGGCGGAAAGGCTTGGATTATTTGTAAAAATCATAACGCAATCAGAATATTGGAAATGTCAGGTGTGTTTAATATAATCGAAAAATGCGAAAGCATTGATGATATTTTGTGAAAGAGAGGTTTGTATATAATATGAAAAGAGAAGAATATACGGGCAAAGAGCTCAATAAATTTGAATTGAATTTTCCTGCTAAATCGACTAATGAAAAAATTGCCAGAGCAGTTGTAAGTATTTTAGCTGTTCAAGTGGATCCGAATATAAGTGAAATGTCAGATTTAGTTACATCTGTAAGTGAGGCAGTTACAAATAGCATTATACATGGCTATGGTGGATTAGATATAGATGAAAATAAATGCTTAGTAAAGCTAGAATGTACATTGTTTGAAAATGCGTTAGAAGTAATAGTATCCGATTATGGGCGTGGTATTGAAGATATAGAGCAAGCTAGAAAGCCTATGTATACTTCATCTCCTGAGCTCGAAAGGTCAGGAATGGGTTTTACAATAATGGAATCTTTTTGTGACGATTTTTCAGTAGAATCAGAAATAGGTAAAGGTACGGTTGTTAAATTATTTAAGGTATTTGGCGGTGATAATTTGTGCGAAAATTCGACGACACTGCTATAAAAGAACTTCTGATAATAGTTCAATGCGGTAGCGACGAAGAAAAGAATGAAGCACAGAAAAAAATTTATGAAGATAATGAGGGACTTGTCTGGAGTGTAGTAAAAAGGTATGCAAATCGTAATGTAGAGTGTGAAGACCTTTTTCAGATAGGATCCATAGGATTGATAAAAGCAATAAGAAATTTTGATTTAAATTATGACGTATGTTTTTCGACATACGCAGTTCCTATGATAGCAGGTGAAATACGACGCTTCCTACGTGATGAAGGACCTATAAAGGTTTCAAGGCAAATCAAGGAATTGAGTATTAAAATACGACACTTTATAGAAGAATATAGAAAAGCAACATTTAGAGAACCAACTGTATCCGAAATATCAAGGGAAATGTCAGTTCCCTCAGAAGATATTATAGTGGCTTTAGAAGCAACGAGAAATCCTGAATCTATATATGCGGTTGTTGATGATAATGCAACTAGTCCAGAATATATAGTAGATAGGATACTGAAGTCAAATGAAAATGAAAAAATTGAGTATGAACATCTTTTGGATAAAATAATCATAGATAAAGCAATGGATGATTTAGACGAAAAAGAAAAGATGATAATTAAATTAAGATATTTTAAAGAAAAAACACAAACTGAAATTGCAAATGAGCTAGGTGTGTCACAGGTGCAAGTATCCAGACTTGAAAAGAGAATATTGATGAAAATGCGTAAAAGTATTCAACAAGAATGAGGAATAAATATTTGTCGTTTGTAAAGAATATGTTTATATAACTTATGCCAGGAGCGTGAATTATGTATAACAATTTAAATAAGCTAAGCATACAAGAGTATGATTTAATGACAAAGAAAAGCTCAAAAAATTCAAATGTATTTAAGCATTGCATTTTAGCCTTTTTATTTGGAGGTAGTATATGTTTAATAGCAAAATTCTTCTATGATATAATCACAGGCAGAATTTTTGAAGGTGTGTCCATTGATGTGGGAAATGATACTGCAAAAACAATAACGACAGTATTTATGGTATTTATAGGTGTGCTTTTAACTGCATTAAATGTATATGATGAAATAGGCAACATTGCAGGTGCAGGTACAGTAGTCCCGATTACCGGTTTTGCTAATTCAATAACCTCACCTGCAATGGAATATAAAAGTGAGGGATATATTTTAGGTGTAGGCTCACAAATGTTTCAGGTTGCAGGACCGGTATTGGTTTACGGCTGTGTAGCTTCGGTTTTGGTTGGACTAGCATATTATTTTTTGGGATGAGGTGCTGAAATGGCTATCAAGACTGGTAATCAAACATTTGTTTGTAATAAAAATGTATATATCAAAGATACTGCCTGTGTTGTAGGGCCTAGAGAAAAGGAGGGCCCTTTAGGAATGTATTTTGATGAGGTGCATGATGAATCATTTGACGTTGACTCATGGGAAAAGGCAGAGGCTAAATTTTTAAGCACGACCTTTGAAAAGCTATTAGCTAAATCGAAATTAACTACTGATGATATAGACTGTATATTGGCAGGAGATTTAATGAATCAATGCATTGCCTCCTCGCTGGGATTAAAAGCAACGAATGTTCCATATTTGGGTATATTTGGTGCATGCTCTACCTTTGTTGAGGGGATGGCTATAGGCTCCTTGATGATCGATTCGGGAGCTATGAATAATGTTGTGTGTATGGCATCGAGCAATTTTTGCTCGGCTGAAAAGACCTTCCGTATGCCACTGGAACAGGGTGGTCAACGTCCCCCTACGGCACAATGTACTGTAAGCGCTGCGGGAGGTGCATGGCTTTCAGCAATGCCAAAGGGTCCTAAGATTTCATCTGTAACCATAGGAAAAATGATAGATTATAAAATAAAAGATGCTAATAATATGGGCGCAGCAATGGCACCTGCAGCGGCAGATACTATTATTTCGCATCTGAAGGATATTGATGAAGAACCTCAATATTATGATGCAATAATTACAGGTGATTTAGGAATTACCGGAAGTGACTTATTGAGAAAAATTATGAATATGCATGGATATATGCTAGAAGCTAAAGGAAAAACAGGCTTTGTTCATAATGATTGTGGTGCCATGATTTTTGATGCTGTGAAGCAAAAAACTAATTCTGGTGGAAGTGGATGTGGTTGTGTAGCATCCGTTTTTTCATCGTATTTGTATAGACAGATTTTGGAAGGAAAGTACAAAAGACTTCTTTTGGTGGGTACTGGAGCCCTTATGAGTCCTATATCAGTTAAACAAGCTGAAAGTATTACGGGGATAGCTCATGCTTTGGCAATAGAGGCGATTTAAGGAGATGATAATTTGTGGATGTTTTATTTGAATATATAAGAGTTTTTGTTGTGGGCGGATTATTATGTGTGATTGCCCAAATTTTACTAGATAAAACAAAGCTTACTTCTGCGAGAATATTAGTCCTTTATGTTGTCGCGGGAGTATTTTTGACCGCGGTGGGGTTGTATGATTATGTTGTGGATTTTGGTAGTTTTGGTGCAACTATACCTCTGTTAGGCTTTGGCTATTCCTTATGTAAGGGTGTTTTTGAAGCAGTAGATGAAATGGGTTTACTAGGTGCTTTTACAGGCGGTCTAGGGAATGTGGCTACGGGCATTATAGGTGCAGTTTTTTTAGCTATGTGCGCTGCACTGTTATCTAAACCTAAAAGTAAAAAAACGTGATGAAAAGAATATCTTTATATTTAAAAATATACCTTATTCCTATTTTGTTCGTAATAGTGCTTGCGTTTTCAATATTAAAAATTGTATTGTTTGATTATGAGAATAAAAATATTAATTTTGAAAATGCAAAGTACATAGATGGCTTTGTTTGCAAATCAAGCTGGAATAAATCTAATCAGCTATTATTTTTGTCACGCGATAATAGGAGGATTCTTTTAAATATTTGGGATGAAAGTCTTTTAGAGGAATTATCCAAAGGTGAGCATATAAGAATATTTATAGATGAAAATGATATTGTTAAGCCTAGAAGTGCAAGAAATGAAGGGGAATTTGATTACAGAAAATATTTAGCCACAAAAGATGTATTTAATATAATAACTCCTGTAAGGGATGATATTGAACCGCTGGAGGGTGGTGAAAAATGCTTCTTTGTAATAAAAACAGGGCTGATAAAAATAATAGGAAGCATTACGGATTTGATAAAATCATCTTTGAATGAAATACTTGGAGAAAGATATTCGGGAACTGCTATTGGAATATTGACGGGAGATACAGCATACATTTCAAATGAAAGTATGGAAAATTATAGAAAATCGGGCATTTCACACATTATGGCAGTTTCGGGAATGCATATTGGTTTCATACAAGGTATTGTTTCATTTTTTGTTTCAAATAAGTATATTAGTAATTCTAAACGAAGTGTCATATGTATTTTAGTATTATTTCTTTATGCAGCCATAGCAGGATTTTCACCATCAGTTAGCAGAGCGATGCTACAAAGTACGTATACGCTTTTAGGTAAAGCAGTAAAGAAACCTGTGAATAAAACGAATTCCTTGTGTCTGGCCTCAACGATTCAAATGATAATTAATCCATATATTCTATTTAGTAGTGGATTTATTTTGAGTTATGCTGCAGCAGTCTCAATAACCTTTATAAAACCAATTGTTAGTAAAAAAATATATTTTTTTGGAAGGTTGCCTGAATGGCTTGCTGTGGGAATAAGTGTGAATTTAGGTATATTTCCCTTAATGATATATTACTTTAATTCTTTTTCGCTTGTCGGCATTTTAGCAACTGTTTTTGCGGGAAAGCTCGCTTATGCAATATGCTTGTGTGGCTTTTTGATTTGCATAATGAACATTTTCCCTTTTTTTGATGTATTGATAAAAATACCTGCGATTTTTACAACTTCCTGTGTAGAGATTATGGAGAAAATATCATTAGCTGGTTCTGGAGTTCCTGCTCCTGTTGGAGCAATTATTGTACCTTCTTGGAGTTTTTCTGCAATAATTCTTTATTATTGTATTTTGATTTTTGTTTTAAAAGGAAAATTAAAAAATATAATGAGAAGAAAAAAAGTGATAATTGTATTAATTATAATATCTGTTATTTATTTTGTGATAAATAATAATACGGAGATTGTTTTCATTGATGTGGGACAGGGCTTAAGTGTTTTAGTGAAATTTGAAGGAATGTGTGGATTGATAGATACAGGGGAAGAGAATGCCAGGGTGGGCGAACTACTTTTAAAACAAGGTGTTGGAAAACTTGATTTTGTGATTTTGACACATGGTCACAGCGACCATACAGGGGGTCTGGAGAATATATTAAAAACTCAAATAGTAAAGCAAATTATAATGCCATATAATAGTGGTGATAAAGGTATAGAGAAGGCATATGAAATTGCCTCTAAATATGATATTGAGGTTGTTTGGATTTCAGAAACAAAAAGATATAATGTAAAGGATACGAGCATGGTATTGTATATTAATGATAATTGGATAGGTTCGAATGAAAGCAGTGATGTTAATAACAGTTCTATTGTTGTCTATCTAGAAAATGAGAACGGGAATATGCTATTTACAGGAGATATCGAGGAGGAAACAGAAAGTGCTTTTTTTGAAAATTTTAATATTGATGGGTGTGATGTTTTACAGGTTGCACATCATGGCTCCGAATCAAGCACATTAGATAAAAATATTTCGAAAATTATTCCTAAGTATGCTATAATAAGCGTTGGAGAAAATAACTCATATGGACATCCTTCTGACAGAGTGATTGATACATTAAAAAATGTGGGTACATGTGTAAAAAGAACTGACGAATGTGGTGCTGTGAAAATAAAGATGAGGAAGGGAAAAGTTTCTATATGCCAGAAATTAAAAGTATACAATTAATGAAAACGCATTATACGAATGAGGAAATTAAAAATGTATATCTTTTTTATGGACCAGAAGTGTTTTTAAAAGATTTTTATCATAAAAAAATCAAAGAGAGGCTTCAGGTAGATAGCATAAATTGCTTTTGCTTTTCTGCTGAAGATGATATAAAAGAAATAGAGTCTGTTTGCTCATCTTTGTCAATGTTTGGTGAAAAGCAATTAATTGTAATGTATAATAGCAATCTTATAAAAAAGGATTATGCTAGTAGGATTGTAGAATTGGCAACTGAAAGTAATAACTATATTATTTTTAAAGAAGAAGAGGTAGATAAGCGCTCAAAATCATATAAGGATATTTTAAAGCATGGTATAGTATTTTTTTGTGATAAGCAGGACAGCCAAAATATTATGGATACTGTTGCACAAAGAATTAAACATTCTAATAGAATAATTTCCAAAGCTTTGATTGAATATATGGTTAAGAATATAAGTAATGACATATCTACCTTGCTAAACGAAGTGGATAAATTAATTCTTTATGTGCCTGAGGGAAATGAAATAACAAAATCTGATGTAGACGAAGTGTGCACGTTGAACATTAATCCGAACGTATTTGAATTGAGTAATAAAATTGTCGAGGGTAACTATGAAAAGGCATATATGATCATGAAAAGGCTTTTAGAAAAAAAGGAATCACCAGTTAAGCAAATAGCAATTATTAGTAAAAAGTTATCTCAATTATATAATGCAAAGAGATTGATATTAGAGGGTGTGACGGATGAAGAACTGATAACATTCTTAGGTATATCAAAAAATGCTATATATCCAATAAAAAAGCAGGCTAACAGCTTTGAACTTGAATATTTAGCACAGAAGCTAGAAAAGTGTGAGGAACTAGATGCGGCTATTAAAAGTGGATTGATTAAAGAAGAGATTGCACTAGAATTATTGACAATGGGTTAATTTGGAGGAAAAATTATGCTAAAGCATTTTAATATTTCTTTTACGGAAAAGGCAAAAAAAGCAATATCAGAGGCAGAAGCGGTGGCAAGGATGCTAGGAAGGAATGTTGTTAGTACAGAGCACCTGCTTTATGCCTTAAGTAAGGATGTGACAGGTATTGCAGGAATGGTACTGCTGAAAAATGATTTGACAAGTGAAAAATTGCTTGGAGCAATAAATAAAATCAGTGGACATAGCAGTGTAAAAAAAGATGAATACACAGGTGAAATTTTTTATACATTAGCATGTGAAAGAGTTATAAGAAGAGGCAAAGAAACTGCAGCTCATTATGGACATACTATTGTAGGAACTGAGCATTTAATTGTTTCGCTGTTTAGAGAAATAGATAGTATGGCAGTGCGTGTATTAGTTGAATTAAATATAGATCCCAATCAATTGTTTAAGGATATAAATATAGCGTTACAAACAGATGAATTTACAGTTGATTTAGAAAGACAGCAACAAAAAGATTTTGATGATGTTACACCAATGGAACGAATGACTATTGATTATTTGAAAAACAATAATGAAGAAGAGTCTATATTGTCAAAATATGGTGTAGATATTACGAAGCTTGCTAAAGAAGGTAAAGGAACACGTATTATTGGAAGAGAACAGGAAATGAATAGGATTCTTCAAATTTTAGGAAGAAAAACAAAAAACAATCCTTGCTTGATAGGAGAGGCAGGAGTTGGAAAGACAGCTGTCATTGAGGGACTGGCTTCAAAAATCGCGAGTGGTGATGTTACAAAAGAAATGAAAAACAAGAGAATTATCTCTGTTGATCTTGCAGGAATGGTATCTGGTACTAAATATAGGGGTGAATTCGAGGAAAGATTTAAATTGCTTTTGAATGAAGCTAAAAGAAATCCAGACGTTATACTTTTCTTTGACGAAATTCATACAATAGTAGGAACCGGTAATGCAGAAGGCTCTTTGGATGCTGCTAATATTTTAAAGCCGGATTTAGCAAAAGGAAACATAAAGGTTATAGGCTCAACGACAATAAGAGAATATAGAAAGCATATAGAAAAAGATCCTGCTCTGGTAAGAAGATTCCAGCCCATAAATATTGATGAGCCTACGGAGGATGAAACTATAAAAATTCTGCATGGACTCCGTTCGATTTTTGAGGATTACCATCATGTTAAAATTAGTGACGGAGCTATAAATGCTGCTGCTCGTTTGTCTAAAAGATACATTAATGACAGATATTTGCCAGATAAAGCCATTGATATTATTGATGAAGCAGCTTCAAGAATAAAAAACAAGATTAACAATGATAATGCAGTTATAGATAAAGAAAAAGAGCTAAGACGAATCAAGCTTGAAATTAAAAAATCAATGACAGAGGGCGAATATGAAAAAGTTTCTGAATTGCTTGCTGAAGAAAGAAAAATTAAAAATGAAATAAAAAGTGAGCTTATAAATAAAAATAATTCGACAGAAACAAAGATTGCCCTTGTGGAAGAAAACGATATAAAAAACATTATTTCATTGTGGACAGGAATTCCACTAACTACAATAGATATTGATGAATCACAAAGATTGTTGAATATTGAAGCTCTTATGCATAAAAGAGTAATTGGACAATATGAGGCTGTTTCATCAGTTGCAAAGGCGGTTAGACGTGGAAGAACAGGCTTGAAGGATCCTGACAGACCGGTTGGCTCATTTATTTTTCTTGGCCCAACAGGTGTTGGAAAAACGGAAGTATGCAAGGCTTTGGCAGAGGCGCTTTTTGGAGAAGAGGCTGCTTTAATAAAGTTTGATATGTCAGAATATATGGAGTCATACAGTGTTTCAAAGCTTATAGGTGCACCTCCGGGATATGTAGGCTTTTCGGACGAGCCGATTTTATCTCAAAAAATTAGAAATAAACCGTATTCAGTAGTGTTATTTGACGAAATAGAAAAAGCACATCCAGATATTTTTAATCTTTTGTTGCAAATACTTGACGAAGGAAGATTGACAGATTCAAAAGGACGTGTTCTTGATTTTAAAAATTCTGTAATCATAATGACATCTAATGTAGGTGCTAAGAATATTACTGAACCTAAAATGCTTGGTTTTACACAGCATACTGAGGCGGAAAAGTATGAATTGATGAAAAACCGTGTGAATGAAGAATTGAAAAAGGTATTTAAACCTGAGTTTTTAAACAGAGTAGATGATATTTTAGTATTTAAGCAGCTTAATCATGATGAAATAAAAGAAATTGCACGTATGCTTATAGAGCAATTAAAAAATAGAGCTAGAGATAATGGTATAATACTTGAAATTGAAGATTCAGTAATTGAATTTATCGCTCGAAAAGGTTTTTCTACTCAATACGGTGCTAGACCTATTAAGCGATTAATTCAACGAGAAATAGAGGATATAATTGCAGAAATGGTTCTAAAAAATGCAAATCGCACAATTAAAATTTCAGTAAAAGATGATGCGGTGGTGGCAGAAAATGGCTAAAGTCAAATCTGTGTTTTTTTGTACCGAATGTGGATATGAATCAAGTGGCTGGCTCGGGAAATGCCCGGGTTGTCAAAGTTGGAATACTTTTGTAGAAGAAAAAATTAAGCCGGATAAGAAAATTTCCGGAGGCAATTCATTTGGCTTTCAAGGGGCATATGCTCAAAGTAAATCTTCAACACTTAAGGAGATAACATCTGAAATTACTCAGCGTGATAATACAGGTATTGGGGAGCTGGATAGGGTTTTGGGTGGAGGAATTGTCAAAGGCTCGCTTATTTTAGCAAGTGGCGATCCGGGTATAGGTAAATCCACTATGATGTTAATGCTCTCTGGAAATATGGCTAAAAGCAAAATCGTTTTATATGTTTCGGGAGAGGAATCCTCGCAGCAGATAAAAATGAGAGCAGAGCGATTGAAAATTGATTCTGAAAAGCTATATATTTATTCTGAAACATTAATAAATAACATCGAAGGTGAAATAGACAGAATTAAACCAGATTATATAGTTATAGACTCCGTACAAACAATATATGATGATGAAATAGCATCAACACCTGGAAGTGTGAGTCAGGTTAGAGAAATAACCGGTAGATTAATGCGAATAGCAAAGGGTATGAACATAACTGTTTTTATTATAGGCCACGTAACAAAGGATGGTGGTATAGCAGGGCCAAGAGTGCTTGAACATATGGTAGATACGGTTTTGTATTTTGAAGGTGAGAGGCATCAGGCATATAGAATTTTAAGGTGTGTAAAGAATAGATTTGGTTCAACAAATGAAATTGGTGTTTTTGAAATGCGTGAGGATGGCTTAGCTGAGGTGGCTAATCCATCAGCAGTGATGCTAGAGGGCAGACCTGTGGATGCGGCAGGTACTGCAGTAGTATGTACTTTAGAAGGAACACGCCCTATGCTATTAGAGGTTCAGGCATTAGTTTCCACTACAACCTTAGCTAATCCAAGAAGAATGTCTACAGGCTTAGATTATAACAGAGTTGCTTTATTAGTGGCTGTTTTGGAAAAAAGAGCAGGATATAAGATGTGTGATTGCGATGCATATGTAAATGTAATTGGGGGCATGCGTATTTATGAACCTGCGGCAGATGCAGCAGTAGCCGCTGCAATAATGTCGTCATACAGAAATAAAGTATTTCCTCAAGATACAGTAATATTTGGAGAAATTGGCCTTACAGGGGAAATCAGAAGTGTTAGTCAGGTTGATAAAAGAGTATCAGAAGCCTTTAGGATGGGCTTTAAAAGGTGTATTGTTCCAAAGGGTAATGAAGATACATTGAAAAAAACATTAGGTGAAGAGCATTTGAATAATATAAAATTTATATCATCTGTAAGAGAAACAATGGAGGTTTGAAAATGAAAGCAGTAGTACTTTTAGCTAATGGATTTGAAGAAACAGAGGCTGTAGCACCGGTAGATATGCTAAAAAGAGCAGGTGTTGATGTAGATATTTGTAGTATAACAGGAGAAAAAATAATTATCGGAGCGCATAATATAAATATTTGTGCTGATATTATTTTGCCTGCTTGTATTTGCAATGAGGCTGTAAATGATTACTTAGGAAAATATGACGCAGTTATATTGCCGGGAGGGCTTCCTAATGCACATACATTACGTGACGACGAAAGAGTAAATAAAATTGTAAAAGCCTTTTACGATAAAAATAAGGTTGTTGCGGCTATTTGTGCATCACCTTGTACATTTGAAAAGCTCGGTATTTTAAAAGATAAAATTGCAACATCTTATCCGGGTTGTATAAATCCTGAATCGTGTAAAGAATATACACAGAAAAAAGCTGTTGTTGATGGTAATGTCGTTACAGGACGTTCAGCCGGAACTGCAATAGAATTTGGATTTGAGATTTTAAAGGCACTCGGAAAGGGAAAAGAGGCTGAAACAGTAAAGGAACAAATTATTATGTGATAAAACTTTATATTAATAAAAGGCTCCTTGGTGGAATTAATCATCAAGGAGCTTTTTGTTTTGAGTCTAGTTTATATATTTAATTCTCTAGCACCGTTTCCAATATCACAAATGTAAAATTCGGGAGTAATTCCTGTTTTGGCTTTATATTCTTTTCCGACGAATTCGATAAATTTATCTGTCGAAGCCTTTTTGACTATGTTAATTGTGCAACCACCAAAGCCACCTCCGGTCATTCGTGAACCTATGCAATCCTCAAAGGTGCAGGCTATTTCAAACATTGTATCAAGCTCAAAGCCTGTACATTCGTATAGTTCACTTATGGATTTGTGGGCTTCTCTTAAAATTTCACCGAATGCATTTAAGTCTCCTTTTGAAAGTATGTCAGCAGCCTTCTTAACGCGTTCGTTTTCAAAAATAACATGTTTGATTCTGTCACGTATTTTATCAGCAGGAAGAAGATTCTCAGCCTTGATGTATTCTTCTTCGGTAAAATCACAAAGATTTTCTTTTGAAGTTCCTAAAGCATTATTTATTCTGATTAAACCCTCGGCAACTTCTTCACGGCGTTTATTATAGGCACTTGAACCTAATGCGTGCTTTTTACATGTGTTTGCAAGAATTAGAGTATATTCACCTAAATCAAGAGGCACATGTTTATAGTCGAGATTTGCACAATTTAAAAGAATGGCACTGTTTTCTTTTCCCATTGCGGATGCGAATTGATCCATGATACCACAATTTACACCGCAGAAGGTATGCTCTGCTTTCTGTCCTATGAGAGCAAGCTTGATTAAATCGATTCCTTTATCTTCTACATTAGAAGATAAAGAAGCTGCAGCTAAAGCGGTAGTAAGTTCTATCGCAGCAGATGAGGAAAGTCCTGAACCGAAGGGGATAGTACCTGAAAATAAAAAGTCCATACCATTAACCTCGTAACCTTCTTTTATAAGATGATGAATTACACCGGCTTGATAATTGCCCCATTTTAAATCTTTTCCAGCTTCTGTATTATCTAAATTAAATGAATAAAGTCCATCAAGGTCATCTGCACGGAGATTTATAGTGTTTGAATCGTTTAAACGAACAGCGCAAACAGATGAAAGTGTTAAAGCGGCAGGAAAAACAAGACCTCCGCAATAATCAATATGCTCGCCGATGAGATTGATGCGACCGGGAGATGTGAAAAAACGAATTTGATTGTCTGATTCTCCATAATATTTGATAAAGAGTTCTTTTAAATGTTGATAATTTGTTTTGTTTTCATTCATATGCATTCTTCTTTCATTCTTGTAATTTTAATAATGTTAGTATATAATAAATGGCAATTTAAGTACAGTGTTTTTTAGTTGGGAGTTTTTAATTTGGTAGATCCTACAGCATTAGCAAAACAAATAAAAGAAAAGCAAACAAAGTTTACACCGAATTTGAGAGCCTTTGTATTTTCACTTCTTGGTGCAGTTGTCGGTGGTGTGGTTTGCTTAATAATCGATTATTTTTTTATGGGAAATGTTACAGGTGTTTTATATTTGTTCACGGGCATGAGTGCATATGCATTTTATCAATATTTTGTTGAAAAGAAGGATCAAAATAAAAAACAAATTTTAATTTTGATATTAGCTTGTGTATTGGCCACCTTATTAACAGTATTTTTGGAAAGTATGCTTTTATATGCACCGAACGTGCAGCAGGCTGATATGAACATATTAGAAAAAACATTTTTTCTATATAAAGAAAATATCCTAAATAATGGTATTTTTAGCTATAAAGAATCTTTTTCAACAGATGGAAAATTAATACAATACCAGTTGTCATTAATCGCAATTCATGCTGTTTGTGCAATTATGTCTGTTATTGCAATGCTTTTATCTTGGCTGTTATTAGGTTTGGCATCGAAATCGTGGGAAAATAAGCACAAAGGGGATAATACCAATTATAGCTATTCGAGCAGAAAAAAGAAGGTACGTAAGAAAAAATGATTAATAAGGCTAAAAGTATTTATATAAAAAACATAAAACAATTATTGATATTAAGCATAATGATTGTTTTGCCTGTTGCACTTTTTGAAGAGCTTGTTCTGTCAAAGTATCAAATAGACACTACTACCTTAATAAGTGATAAGCTTGTTGTATATCTGCTTGTGTCACTAGTTTTAAGTGAAATATTAATTATATATAGAATTACTGTAATTAGATTAGCATTTGATGACCTTCTAGCTGAAAAGAGAGGTATATCAGGCTTGTTTGATTTTTCATTGCGTGTATGGCCAAAGCTATTTATTACTGAGCTTTTGTTAAGCTTAATGATAGCAATTGGTTTTATGCTATGTGTGATACCGGGAATTGTAATCTTTGTATTGTCTTATTATTACATATTCATAGTAGTTAGGGACAATGTATGGGGCAGGAAGGTATTTGATGCTTCAAACGCATATGCAAGGAAAAATATTGCTTTAGTTATAGGATTTATTACGATTTCTGTAATTTTGGCGTTTGTATTTGGTAGTATAGATTTTGCGATTTCATTTATATTAAAGGACTTTGATATTGCACTATCCTTGGCTAATATAGTAACTTATGTAATACTTCAATTGGCAGCAGCTTTCATAGACATATGCATAGCTGTTTACTTAAATGATACAAAGCTCGAGGATGAAATGCCAAATGACGTAAATATGTAAATTTTAGAGAATAATTATGAAGAATATTAAGCTTTTATTAGAATTTGATGGTACAGCATATAGTGGCTGGCTGAAACAAAAAGATGAAAAAATATTAACGGTTCAAGGTGCTGTTGAAAAATCAATTGCTGCCATGCTTGGTGAAAGTGTTGAGGTTACAGGCTGTAGTCGTACGGATGCAGGTGTGCATGCAGTCAATTATGTTGCGAATTTCAAAACTGCTTCATCCATTCCAGCGGAAAGTGTATACAAAGCATTGAATGCATTTTTACCAAGTGATATTAAAGCTAAAAGCTCTTCGCTAGCTGATGATGATTTTCATAGTGTATATGCAGCAGTGAAGAAAACATACAGATATTATTTTTATTTTGGTGAAATAGAAAGACCGCTTTACCAAAATAAGGCGTGGAATGCATCGAAAAAGATTAACATATCTCAAAAGAAAATACTTGAGCTTACAAATAAGGCTGCATCAGCTTTTGTAGGAACATATGATTTTTCAGCATTTAAAGCTTCAGGGGGTATAGCTAAAACATCAATTAGGACTATTTATGATGCTAAAATTCATTCAGTTGGTAAAAATGTTTTCTATTTAGAAATTTGTGGGGATGGTTTCTTGTATAATATGGTTCGAATAATTGCCGGAACTTTGGCCCAGGTTGCTATGGGGAAAATATCTCCTGATGATATAACGACCATAATAGCTTCAAAGGACAGAAGAAACGCAGGCATTACGGCACCTGCACATGGATTGTATTTGTACAAGGTATATTATTAATGGGAAATAATAAATATAATTTTTTGTAAAAAATAGCATGCTAAATCTTTATTAGCATGCTATTTTGATATTGTATTTGTATGTTTGTTAATCGAGCATAGCGGCTCCGATAATTCCTGCATCGTTTCCGAGTACAGCACATTCTATTTTTGTCCTTGGTAGGAAATCGTGACCATAAGAGTATTTAAATACGTATTCGCGAAGTGGTTCTAAAAGATATTCGCCTTCTTTTGAAACACCGCCACCGAGTAAAATGATTTCTGGTTGGAAGATGTTGATATAGTTGATGACTCCTTCGCCTAAATCACGAATGTATTTGTCAACAATTTCTGTTCCGATTTTATCACCCTGGCGCTTGGCATCGAAAGGAGTTTTAGCATTTATTTTATTTGGATCACCTTCACAAAGCTTAGTAATCAATGATTCCGGATTTGAATGGAATGCTCGGCGGGATTCTCTTATAAGTGCTGAAGCTGAAGCGTACGCTTCAAAGCAACCGCGTCTTCCACAACCGCATTGCTCACCATCAGCGTGTATTACGATATGTCCAACTTCGCCCGCAGCGTGATTGAAACCAGTATAAATTTTACCATTCATAATTATTCCGCCGCCAACACCTGTTCCTAAGGTTAATGTAATTGAGTTTTTATATCCCTTTGCACCGCCAGCAACTACTTCACCTAAAGCCGCACAGTTTGCATCGTTTGCAAGATGAACCGGAGCATTAATAAACTTTGAGAATATTTCAGCAATAGGAGTATTTTTGAAAGGTAGGTTGACTGTGTATTGTAATATGCCATTGGCATCATCACAAACTCCAGGACATCCAATTCCTACAGATTTTATGTCTTTACTTGAAATATCGCAATGCTTGGCAATCTTGAGACAAAACTTTGCCATTAATTCTGTGAGCTCAACATCTGAGCTGCTTCCTGATGTAGGGATTGAGGATTTGTATAATAATTTACCTCTATTACTTACTAACCCGGCAGAAATATTTGTGCCTCCTAGGTCTATTCCTATTCTATAAGTTTTCATAATTTCCTCCTAAAGAGTTTTGTAAAAATACTACAAAATTCATTATATCACATATTGCCTACAAAATGCATTAAAAATTTTTTTGAAAAAATGTGATGAAAAATGAGAAATAAAGAGAAAACGAGAAAAAACGAGAGAAATAAAGAGAAAAAGAGATATATATTAAAAATACGGCAATTTGGACTTGACTTGATATTAAAAAAGTAGTATCATCTCAAAGGTTGCTTGATGAGAGTAACATTATTTAAGGAGGTTATCAGACTATGAAGACATATGTGCCTAATGGTGCTGCAATGGATACAGCAAATAAAAAATGGTATATTATTGATGCTGAAGGAAAGACATTGGGAAGACTTTCTACTGAAGTAGCGAAGATTCTCATGGGTAAACATAAGCCCACATACACACCAAATTGTGATATGGGAGATTTTGTAATCGTTGTAAATGCAGATAAGGTTATTCTTACAGGTAAGAAGTTTACAGATAAGCTTTATCGTCATCACACAGGATATCCTGGAGGACTTAAGGAAGTTCCTTACAAGGATTTAATAAAGAAACATCCTACTGATCCTATAGAGCTTGCTGTTAAAGGCATGCTTCCTAAAAATTCTTTAGGTAGAGCTATGATTAAAAAGCTTAAAGTATATGCTGGTGCTGAGCATGTAAACCAAGCTCAAAAACCTGAAGTATATGAGTTTTAATGAAGGAGGCAGATTGTAATGGCAGAACAGTATTTCGCTACAGGTAGAAGAAAAAAATCAGTTGCACGTGTTGAATTAGTTCCTGGTTCAGGCGTTGTTACAATAAATGGCAAGAACATTGATGAATATTTTGGTTTAGAGACACTTAAGCTCATTGTTCGTCAGCCAATGACTATCACAAATACAAACAGCAAACTTGATGTTATCTGTAAAGTAACAGGTGGTGGATTTACAGGTCAAGCAGGTGCTATCCGTCATGGTATCGCAAGAGCTCTCCTCGAATATGATGAGAATCTTCGTCCAGCACTTAAGACAGCAGGCTTCTTGACACGTGACCCAAGAATGAAGGAAAGAAAGAAACCAGGTCTCAAGAAAGCTAGAAGAGCTCCACAGTTCTCAAAACGTTAATCTGTTTACGAGATTTACAAATTTATACGACTCAAGACGTCGCATGACGTTTCACAACCTCTCAGAGCATTTGCTTTGGGAGGTTTTTTGTATTTATTTAGAAAGAAAACTGTGGTAGAATTTATGTAAGGTATTTTTATTTATTGGACAGGTATATTGATTAATATAGGAAATGCAAATTTTGAATTTGACGAAGTGATGCATCTTATGGTGAAAAACATACAAGGATTCTTTGATATTTTGAGGAGGTGTGTTATGAAACGACGATTTTTACTTGTTACATTTGTTCTGGTTATGATTAGCTACCTTACTGCTTGTGAAAATTACGAACAGGAGGATGCAGACCGGATTACTGAAACAGGAACTGAAATGATGCAGTTATGGCTGGATGAGAATATGCCAGATGCAGAGATAATAAAATGTTCAGCATTTATCAATAACATTAGATATTCCGGTCGGGAATACCTGTTTGATTATGCTACCGGAAGTATTCTTATGAACGGAGAAGAAATCGTATTTGCCATTAATACTTTGAACGGTGATGTGTATTTTGAAAACGATCAGTTTGTAGAAGAAAAGCTCAACGAGATTGCGGCGGATTTTCTTTATGAAAAGATGGGAATAACCCTAGAACGTGTCGATGATTTCTTTGAATGTTATGTTCTGGCTCCGTTCTGTGACGAAAAACATGAATTGAAGGCTTACGAAGTTAATTATGGTTTTGATTTTGGCCTTCCTGCAGGTGTGGAAGATCTGGAAGCCTTTGTAAGGAATCCTGCATCCCGTCCTCTGCTCTATGTACAGGCAAATATCACACTTTCGGATGAAACGGATCTCGCTGTGTATGATTTTGAAGCATTTGAGAATCTGAGCGAGGAGTGTGGAATGCTTTTCGGTTTCATTTCTATTGAAAACAGTACGCAAACCTCCAAAAGAGCAACAAGGGATTGGATGACAAATACAAGCTTTTATGAATATGGCCGATGGATTGAACAGGACGGTGTTTATATTACCGGTCGTGTCAGAGTACGGGAGGAAGAACATAATGATTTGAACGGTGAGACGACTGTATCCGACCGATGCTTTGATCCTCGACAGGATCTGGTGTTTGAGAAAACTGAGACAGGCTATTGCTATTACATGCCCAATGAGGATTGGGAGGAAGGCTTCTACATCTACGCACATGAGAATGCTGGGATTCTTAAATATGACTATATCAAGTACTTTTACGAGGATGTAACTAGTTTTATTGAAGGGAATGATGACTTCGACGAAAAGGAAGGGACAGAACTTACCTGGCTTAAACAATCCAATGGTGATTATGTGCTGGTATCTAAAAAGAATGATGCGCCAGAGTGCTTTTTGCACGCCGGAAAGCTGGAAAGTGTAGAATAAAGTTTATCAAAGTGCTTAAATGCAGTATATTACACCCTGAAATTTTTCGGGGTGTTTTTTATTGAAAATTATTTGCGAATAGCATATAATTTTCACATGAATTAAATTAAGGGGGAAAGACGATATGGATAAGTCAGGTATTAAACATATATTAGGTAATGTTGTATTAAGAGTTGCAATTTATTTGATAGTATGTATTCTAGCTTCAAATGTATTATCTGATCAGCTTAATAGCATAAGAAATGAAGTATATGGTATAGGTAATTATGTAAATCTAGATTTTGTATCAAATATGCTTACAGTGATGAATTTAGTTTTTTTGTTAATTGTAATTTTATTTTGTACATTTACAAAAAAATCATTATATACACAGGCAAGCAGAAATGATGTGAAGCTAAAAGAGTATATACGCTTTGAGCTTATATTAGAGCTATCTATTACATTAGGATATGTGTTGCTTTCTTCGTTACTAATTATATTAATTGATGATAATGTAATAAAAAGTGGTCTTATAGTGCCTATTTATATAATGTTTAGATTGACAGAAAATTTTTTTGTGTCGACTGTTATCTCTTTGCTAGTCTATTCTTTTGTAATAGTATCAATTATTTTGATTCCTAAACTAATTAAGCATAAGAGATAATTGCAGCTTTTTAAAATTTAGTTGCTATTTTAAATTTGATATTGTAAAATTAAAAAAGTTTTGTGTTAGGAGTGAAATGAATGAAGGTCTTTAATTGTATTTTAGGTGTTTTTACTATGTTTGCATCACTATATTGTTTGTGCTTTCCGGGAATAACATTTTTAGGATACGGATGGCTATTATCCATTTTGATAGGTGTTTGGGGCATATGTATGATTTTTGATTATTTCTCAAAGAAAAAACATTCAGATGAACAAACTAAAAAAGTGGATATATCAATGGGTGTGTTTGGATTGATTTTCGGAATTTTGGCTGCAGTTTTATCAATTGTAGCAATATTTGTTCCTTCAGTACGAATTACAATGGATTCCGTATTTTTATGTATGCTTGCTGGATGGCTTGTTGTTGCAGGAATAGTATCTGTTGCACAATCATTTGAAACAAAAAAAAGTGGAAGTAAAATGTGGATATTAACATTATTAATGGGAATATTAATTATTTTGACAGGTATTTATGGCGTATTTCATTTGATATTTTTAGCACAGTTTATCGGTATATATATAGGAATTACTTTTGCTATATATGGCGTTAGACTTATTATGTCAGTGTTTGAAAATTGATAAAAATTTAATAAGGAGTTGACGTTTAATATGAAGTGTGTTTTTAAAGAGCTTGCAAAGTATAAAAAAGAGCTTGCACTTATTATATTAACCGTTGCTGGAACTACTTTTAGTATATTGGGTCTTCCTTTTTTTCTTACGAAAATAATAGATGATGCAATTCCAAATAAAGATTTAGCAATGGTAGTATTAGTAAGTGGATTGATGTTTGTACTTGTTTTGATTGGAATAATTTGTGGAGTGCTAACAAGTAAGCTTTCATCTACTGTGTCCATGGGAGTTGGAAGGAATTTAAGAGGTGCAGTTTTTGAAAAGGTACAAAGCTTTTCGCAAACAGAAATAGATAGATTTTCAACATCATCACTTATTACAAGAACAAATAATGATATAAATCAAATTCAAGTATTCTTAAATCAATGTTTAAGAATTGCAATCCAAGCACCTATTATGTGTATAATGGGTATGGTGCTTGCTATATCAAATAGCCCAAGCCTTTCAGTTGTTTTAGTGGTATCTATTCCGTTGATGGCTATAGTACTGATTATAATTGCGAGAATTGCTGTTCCTCTTTCAACAAAAATACAGTTGAAAATTGACAGGATTAACCTTGTAATGAGAGAAAAACTCACAGGTGTTAGAGTAATTAGAGCATTTGGCACTACTGAATTTGAAAGCAAAAAGTTTGAAGATATAAATAAAGATTATAGAAAAACTAATAAAAAGATGCAAAGAACATCAAATCTTCTTATGCCTGTTCTGGTAGTTATACTTTCGTTTACCGCAGCAATGGTATTATTAATGTCGGCAAATCAATTTTTAAATAAGAATATCGATTATACAATTGGCGAGGTTATGGCTATTATTCAATATATAATGCAAATTATGATGGCTGTAATTATGCTCACTATAGTTTTTGTAATGTATCCTAGAGCAGCTACTTCAGCAAATCGTGCACAAGAAGTATTAAATACAGAATCAGTAATAAAAAATAAGGAAACTACAATTGACAATACAAATCAAAGAGGATATTTAGAGTTTAAGAATGTAAGCTTTACATATCCTGGTGCTAGTAAGCCTGCAATTTCAAACCTGTCATTTTCTGCAAAACCCGGAGAGACAACTGCTATTATCGGTGGTACTGGAATGGGTAAATCTACAATAGTTAATCTTATACCTAGATTATATGATGTAACAGAAGGTCAGGTTCTGGTTGATGGTATAGATGTAAGAGATTATGACATCAAAACATTAAGAGATAAAATCGGATTTGTTCCTCAAAAGGCAGTTTTATTTGCTGGTACTATTGCATCAAACATCGAATTTGGTGACAAGAACGCCACAGAGCAAAGAGTTATAGAAGCTGTCAGAATTGCACAGTCAGAAGATTTTATTATGAAGAAGAAGGAAAACTACAATTCTCCTATATCTCAGGGCGGAACGAATGTATCCGGAGGACAACGTCAGCGCTTGGCGATTGCAAGAGCAATTGTAAGAAAACCTGAAATTTATGTATTTGATGATAGCTTTTCAGCATTGGACTTTAAAACCGATAAGGCTTTGAGAACAGCTTTGTCTAAAGAAACTGACAATGCTACTGTTGTAATTGTTGCTCAAAGAATTAGCACAATTATGGACGCAGACCGCATCATTGTAGTTGAAAAGGGTGAGGTTGTTGGAATGGGAACTCATAACGAGCTTCTTAAGAGCTGCAGTGTCTATAAAGAAATTGTAGATTCACAAATAAGTAAGGAGGAACAATAAGATGAAAAATAAAGATAAAAAGAAGAAATCATCCGTAAATACTTCCTCTTATAAAAAATTATTTGCATGCATGAAGCCCTACAGAGGAAGATTAATAATAGCAATTATTGTATTATTTCTTGCGGTTCTTTGTTATTCGAGCGCACCATTATTTATGGGCTTGACAACAAATGCCTTGTCAGATATTTTTCAATCCGGCAAACCTTGCGGAGATGGACATCCGTTTTTGAAATTTTTGTTCTTAATGGGATTGGCATATGGATTGAATGCTATTCTTTCATATATTGCACAGTGGCTTATTGTTGGAGTTACAGAAAATACAATATATGATTTAAGAATGAAGGTAGAAAAAAAGCTTTCAAAGCTTCCTTTAAATTACTATGACACTAATTCATACGGAGATATTTTGAGTCGTGTTACTAATGATGTAGATACTGTTTCAAGCTCGTTGCAACAAAGTATTTACCAAGTATTAAATGCTGCATTTACTATTACTATGGTGCTTATTGTTATGCTTGCTATTAGTCCGATGCTTACCGCAGTTGGTGTTTTTGTTCTTCCTATAGCTTTATATGTTTCATCAAAGATAGCTAAAAAATCTGGAAAGCTTTTCAATCAGCAGCAGGAAAAAACTGGTAAGCTAAATGGCGTAGTTGAGGAATATTACAGCGGTCATACCGTGGTATCGGTATTTAATAGAGAAGAAACAGTTGTTGATAATTTTGATAAAATTAATGATGAATTATATCAATCTTCTAAAAACGGACAATTTTTAGCAGGTACATTGATGCCCATAATGCAAAATACTGCAAATCTTGGTTATGTATTTGTTGCATTTTTTGGAGCCTTGCTTGCCATTTATACAGGCTTTTCAATAGGTATGATTCAATCATTTACATTATATTTAAGACAATTTTCACAACCATTAAATCAGGTAATGCAGCTTACAAATGTAATTCAAGCTACTGGCTCGGCTGCTCAAAGAATTTTCGAATTCTTGGATGAGGAAGAAGAAGTGAAGGATATTGAGGATGCTAAATTTCCCAATAAGCTTGAAGGAAAGGTTGAATTTGATCATGTAAAATTCGGTTATCTTCCTTACCAAACTTTAATTCATGACCTTGATATTACAATTAATCCGGGAGAAAAGACGGCTATCGTTGGACCAACAGGTGCGGGTAAAACTACATTGGTTAATTTGATAATGCGTTTTTACGATGTTAAAGGCGGAGGCATTAGAATTGATGGAGTAGATATTAGAGATATGCAAAGAAACCGTTTGAGAGAAATATTTGGAATGGTTTTACAGGATACATGGCTATATAATGGGACAATTCGTGAGAATATTCGTTATGGTAAGCTAGATGCAACTGATGAAGAAGTAGAAATTGCAGCTCAAAAGGCTAGGGCTGATGCCTTTATCCAAACACTTCCAGGTGGATACGATTTCGTATTGCAAGAGGGTGGAATGAATATTGCACAAGGACAAAGACAGCTTTTGACTATCGCAAGAGCGATGCTTAATAATCCTCCAATAATGATTCTTGATGAAGCTACATCTTCTGTGGATACTCGTACAGAGGTAATGATTCAAGAGGCTATGTCAGAAATGATGAAGGGAAGAACCTCGTTTGTAATAGCTCATAGATTATCTACAATCAAAGATTCGGCAAATATACTTTATATGCAAGATGGAGATATTTTAGAGGTAGGAAATCATGAAGAATTAATGGCCAAGGATGGACTCTATGCAAAATTGTATAATAGCCAATTTGCAGACAACAATGGCTAAATAAATTAAGATAAACAAAAAAAGCTACAATTCTATTAAAATAGTTTTGTAGCCTTTTTTTGTGGATAATTATTTAATGTTATTTTAATCAATGCCTTAAAATAATTATTCTGCAGAAAATTCATCTTTGCCTACACCGCAAAGAGGACATGTCCAATCTTCAGGAAGATCCTCCCATTTAGTTCCGGCAGCAATACCATTGTCGGCATCGCCAATTTCTTCGTCGTATACGTAGCCACATACATCACATACATATTTCATAATAGTATATACCTCCTTTATTAATATAGTTTTTATTATAACCTAATTAATAATTATTTTCCATTTATTTTTTATTTTAGTTTTTTATGATGAAATATATGTTTTTTTTGAAAATTATGTATAATAATTACTTGTAAAAATGTGTATATAGCAAATTTGGAAAAAGTT
Source organism: Candidatus Egerieisoma sp. (assembly GCA_045580735.1). GTDB lineage: Bacteria > Bacillota > Clostridia > UBA1212 > UBA1255 > Egerieisoma. The sequence continues at coordinate 50,402 of JAZNOJ010000079.1, forward strand.
ATGTAAAAATTAATCAAAAAAATGTACGAAAATGTTCTTATTTTTCTATATATTGATTAAATTTAATGTAGTATAATTCTAAAGACAGTTGATAGCTTGACTTGCATTTAATGTAAGAAAATATCTTTTTCTCCTATGAAATATTGTCTTTAAGGTATTATGAGAGTCTTATTGGACGATAAATCGTGTATCACGATGATAGCAAGCTATGGACTGGAATAGCATCTCTCATATTTCGTGTGTGTTTTGGGAAAAATCCTCCGTTAGTTCGGAGGATTTTTCCTTTGTAAAATAAAATAAAGTATAGTATAATTCTTCTTGCGAAAAGCGCAGGAGGCTAAATATGGAATTATTATTGAAATTTCAAACTAATAACGAGGATGAAACGTTTGAATTAGGAAAGAAAATTGGTGCCTTATTAAAGAAAGGCGACATTGTTACTCTAACAGGTGATTTGGGTGCAGGAAAGACAAAATTTACTTGTGGGGCAGCTAAGGCGTTAAATGTAGAGGAATATATAACCAGTCCCACATTTACCATAGTAAATGAATACAAAGCAGGTGATATCAATTTATACCATTTTGATTTATACAGGTTATCATCTTATGAAGAGCTTTTAGACATTGGATTTGAAGAATATACACAAAATTCATCAATTATATTTATTGAATGGCCTGATAATGTTCCTGAGCTTAAAAAAATATATAAAGAACGAATAATGGAAATTAAAATAATTCGCCGTGATGATATTTCTATGAGTAGACGAGATATAGAGGTTAGGAGATTTGAAAAATGAAAATTCTTGCTATCGATACTTCATGCAAAACAGCAATGGCAGTGATTACAGACAATGGTAAAATAATTTCCGGGATACAGATACATGATGAAAAGACTCATTCTGTTAAGCTTTTGCCAGCTATTGAATATATTTTGTCGTCTGCAAGTGTTCAGCCAAATGAGCTTGATGCTATAGCTGTTACTAATGGTCCCGGCTCATATACAGGTCTTAGAATTGGTGTCACTACAGCTAAAACATATGGCTATGTGCTAAATATTCCTGTGATAGGTATTAATTCATTAGAAGCTTTGGCTTCTTCTGTTGATACTGAGAATGATAATCTTATATGCCCATTAATAGATGCAAGAAATGAACGTGTTTACGCTTCGGCATATAAAAATGGTCAAATTGTTTTTGAAACTACTCCAATGGATTGTAAAGAGTTTTGCAAAATAATGAGCGAAAGATATCCATCGGATATGTTGTTGTTTGTAGGTGATGGTGCGGCTTCTAATCGTGAAATGCTTTTAGATTCTCTTGATAATTCTATTATTGTATCAGATGAAATGATATGTGGTAGTATTTGTGGTCTTGCAAGGGCAGCAAACAGAAATTTTAATGAAGCATTAAGAAATAACAAATTAAAAGAGCTTACTTCTAATAATCTTAAGGTGGAATACTTTAAAGAATATATTTAGAACATTATTAATCTAAAAAAATGGTTGCCTATAGGAGATATTTATATTAAAATTAGCTCTGTGTTTTTTTGACAATTTGTTTATTAAAGTTTTATGAAAGGTTTTGTTATGAATAAGAAGAATTATTTAAAGTATTTTAGTATTTTTATGGCAGTTGTTATGATTGTATTATCACTTCCAATACCTATGATTTCTAATGCAGCTGTTAAAGAAGATGTACCACCAAAGATGCAATACAATCATGTATTAGATTCACTTCAATATTTAGGTTATAATGTAAAAAAATTAAAGGAAGATGGTCATCTTTTCCAAGAGGGTTATGATGGCTCAGTTTTAGTAAATCCAAATGATAAAGCAAAAAGAAATTATGGTATTCATCAAATATTATCTCCTCTAGGATACGATGAAAGCTATAAGGGTATTGAAACTACTACAGTAAATGGAAAAATAGTTCCTGATAAGCAAAAATGGATAAATTCAGGAGGTCTTAATTGTGCTTCTTTCATATCATATTATTATTTAAATTATCTTCCAAATGTTGCAGGTTTGTCAGGAAATTCTACATATAAATATATAAAATCAATAATAGATAACAAAATCAAAAATGGTTGGAATTATCAAGCAGATTGGACATGGCAAAGTGCGTTTGATGAGGCTTCTTCGAGTAGCTCAAACAAAGGGTATATTACAAAAATAAACGCAATGGATTATTATAAGGAGAAATATAAAATAAACTCAGGTAATACTCCCAGTAATCTAACCATTGCTAAATATTTGAATGATAATAGCAAGGATTATCGTATTAACTATTTGAAGCATTTAAGTGTAGGTACAAAAGGTACTCTTTTAAAGCTAGGAGAGCTACTTAATCCGGGTGATTTGGTTGTTATGGGTCATTATGATAGTGCAGACGGCGATTTGAGAAAAATAGTGAATGGAGACAATCAATGTTTTTCTCATGTCGGAATCTATATAGGCGATTATAATGGACATTCCTTCATAGCACATTGTACAGGTGGTGCTGAAGGCTTTAGACGTGATAATGAAATTATATATCACGGAGAGAAGATGTATATGGGAAGAGGTGTTGAAATAGCAACCATTGAGGATGTGTTCAACAGAGAGGCAAATTTAAGAAGCTATCCGGTAGAATTTTATAAGCTGAACTTCCCAAAGCAGTATGGATGCGTAGAAATTAATAATACAGATGAGCTTGGAAATAAGCTGCAGGGAACCTCCTTTGAATTGACTAACACAGATACTAATTTTTCATTCACGGTAACAGCTAATGCAAACGGAAAAGTATTAACAAACGAAATTCCATATGGAAAATATACCATTAAGGCCACTTCTTTTCCAACTGGGTATAAGGCAGGAAGCATAATAATAAATGGAAAAGTTATTAATGCCGATACAACAGCTTTTACTTTAAATACTTCAACATTTAAAATTGATTTTAAAAATGTATTAAAAAGTGTAGATATTTATGGCTTTGCATGCAAAGTGGGTGAAAATGGAAAATTATATCAAATCGCAGATGTTAAAATAGGCTTGTTTTCAAAAAATATTATAGATAAATATAAAAAAGAATATCCAAATGCGAAATACGAGGATATTTATTCTGTAGCTAATGCGATAAAAGTGTCTACAACGGGAAATGTAGTAACACCATATAATGAGATTGGAAAAATCGGATGCTATAGATTTGATAATATAAAATATGGAAGCTATGTAATTGCTGAAATAGAAGCTCCTAAAGGCTTTGTTAAACCGGACGAAGGTACTATTAGGACAATTACTATAAATGATAAATCATATTCAAATATGAATAATGGAGCTAATGGTAGAAAAATATTACAAATAAATAACAAAACAACAATTGAAAAGCAGGGTCCTATTTTGAATTATCCTTTTAACGATACTCTTACACTTTTAAAAGATTCAAAGCTTTCAATCGGTTATGATGAAGTATCACAAAAAAAGTATTTAATGAATGTAAATGCAAATACGACAGCTGGCGAAATTAAAGGCTTTTTTTCTAACAATGAAATGCTACAAGTAACAGACACTGATGGAAAGTCTGTTTCTGATAATGACAAGATTGGCTCGAGGTATTGTATTCAGTTAATATTTGACGGAAAAATTATAGACGAAATAACCGTTGTTGTTATGTTCGATATTAATGGTGATACACTAGTAAATGCAAAAGATTTAACAATGCTTAGAAAGTATTATGTTGGTGACTACGAAATTGAATTGTTTGAATATGCTTGCGAGGCTAATGGAGATGGCAATATAGATTTTAAGGATATATCACTGCTTAGAAGGTATATCGCAGGTTGGAACGACTAAAGGCTTAAATATTTATAGACAACCAAAAGCACTGAATGTATAATTACATCAGTGCTTTTTTGGATGTGATACTAAGTGAACGAAAATATAAAAATAATACAAATAAATAAAGATGATATATCATGTATAAGTGAAATTGCTAAGCTGGAAAAAAATATTTTCCATGATTCTTGGACAGAGGAGCAGCTTAAGGATATGATAAAAAATAATATCAATTATATATATGCGCTCTTTGTTGATAATGTGCTTTTGGGTTATTATTGTGCACAATTATTACTAGGTGAGGGGGAGCTTTTGAGAATAGCAGTTAGCCCTGAAAATAGAACTCATGGACTTGGCAATAGAATGATGAAGCATTTCGATGAAATAGCTATATTAGAGAAATGTGAAAAGCTTTTTTTAGAGGTGAATACTAAAAATGATGCAGCACTTTCGTTGTATTTAAAAAATAATTACGAAATAATATCTTACAGAAATGATTATTATGGTAAAGGTGAAAATGCAGCTATTATGATGAAAAATACAAAAAAAGAACCACAATAAATGTGGTTCTTTTGGAGCCTCCAGCCGGGATCGAACCGGCGACCTCATCCTTACCATGGATGCGCTCTACCTACTGAGCTATAGAGGCGCTGCTTGGATAATATATCATATATGATTATAAAATTCAACTCTTTTTTTGAAATAGAAAGGCGGAGTTTTTATGTTTGTTACAGAGGATTTAAAGATGATTTTTAATAAGTTGAATAATATTGATATTAAAGCTTTAAATATAAAAGAAATAGAAGCTTATAATCCTAAAGATGAGTATTTGGGAATAAAAGCGATAACATTTGATGGTTTAAAATTTAAGGACACAAAGACAAAGGTATTTGCGTATATTGGTTTCCCTAATGATGTCAAAGCTAATATACCTGCAGTCGTATTGGTTCATGGTGGTGCAGGTTATCCATTCCTAAAATGGGTCAGGGAATGGAATAAAAGGGGATATGCAGCTATAGCCGTGTCAACTGTAGGTGTTTTCCCAAAGAGAGTAAATGCCGGTGATGTGGAGGGTGCAATAGATATTGATTGGACACATGAGCTAAACGAAGAATTTAAAGAGGAAGGATATATTGCGGCACCTGATAATGATGATATGCGTAATCGTGACAATCAGGACGTTTCAGAAATGTGGATGTACCATGCAATCTCGCAGGTTATTTTAGCTTCTGTAGTAATACGTTCGTATGATTGTGTTGACGAAACAAAAATCGGCGCGGTTGGTATTTCGTGGGGAAGCGTAATATTATCTAATGTAATTGGCTATAAAAATAGCTTTTCGTTTGCTATTAATGTTTTTGGATCGGGTTTTTTGACTGAAAGCTTATCTTTTATGAGATACAAATTTATTTTACCTACGGTACAAGATTTATGGCTGGCTGAAAAGAATTTTGATAATGTGAAGATTCCTGTGCTGTGGATTTGTATGAATAACGATAATGCTTTTTCAGCTAATTCTAATAGCAAATCATATTTATCTACGTATATGAATAATGCAGCTACTACGTTAAGCATAAAGGAAAATTGGGTTCATGGCCATTCTAGTAGCTGGGATGAAATAAATTACCCGTGCTCCGAAATTTATCAATATGCTGATAGCATAGTATTTGGAAAAGACTTTCCTCGAATAAGTGATTTTTCAAAGAAAATTGATTCTGATAGATGTATGTGGGCAACCTTTAAGTGTAGAAATAATGCTGATGTCAAGGCAACGCTATTTTATTCAAAAAATGAATATGAATATTCTATTCCGTTGGATATGACGAAATCGCATATAGCAAATGAATGGGAAAAGATTGATGGTATAATCAAAGGCGAGAATGCATTTGCGACAATTCCTGAACAGACTAAGGTTTGTTATTTGGAGTTAAAAATGAATAATGAGGGCAAAAATATTGTCATTACGACTCCACTTTACATTTTTGACTAAGTATGTTCACAATTTTGTTGTTGACTTTATAACCTTAAAAATATAAACTTTTTAATAGTAATATCCCATCTTTGACACTTAAAACAAAACAAACCTTTAATATTCGTCTAAAAATAGGCGAAAATTAAAGGCTTGTGGTTTGTAAAAAATGTGGTATTTTTTATGATTTTGTAGTAATTTTAAAAATATTTTTCATAGTTTTA
>JAZNOJ010000080.1:0-8294 GCA_045580735.1 Candidatus Egerieisoma sp.
AAAATAATAGAGGCGATATAGCCTCTGTTTTTTTGTAAAAATAAATAAAATATAATAAATTCCAAAAAACGAAATAAAAATACATAAAAAAATGTCCGAAAAATTACTAAAAAAGTGACTTTTCGGACAAAATGTGGCGGAAAGAGTGGGATTCGAACCCTAAATCAGTTTTAGGCTAGAAGAAGTTTCTGTTTGTCCTTCCCGATAGCCTCTTGCTATGTACTCATGTGATAACTTTCCGCTTCGCTCGCATCTTTACTCTTATATTTTACAGCTTCGTCGATAACAGCACCTTGTGCTGCAGATGTGTCGTGGCGTCGGCCGGGATCATTAGGACATTCAGTTGTCAAGGTGCGTCAGAGCGGCTAACTCTGTTGAGCCAGATGTGATGAGAACCTCATCACAATCACGTTACTCATTAATCAAATTATAACATATTCAGATTAAATAAGCAAGCGTTTTGTGTGATTTTTAAACAAAACTAAGCTAAAACATACAGCTCTTTTTATATAAAATGTTTAAACAAAAATATAAAAGGGGGTTTTCTTAATGGAAAACAAAATTGTTAATGTAAAAGAACTAGTATTAGAATGGCAGGAGGTGCATTGTAAAAATCTAGCTGATTCTACAGTCTTAGGTTATAACAAATACATAAAAAAATATATAATACCCTTGATTGGAGACAAAAAAATAGAAAGTGTGAAACAACAAGATATCCAAATAATGGTAAATTATCTATCAGATCAAGGCAAAAGCCAAAAAACACAAAAAAATCTTTTGGGAATACTTCATGCTATATTTGACTATGCTTTCATAAATAAAAAAATACAACTCAATCCTGTAAAACAAATTGTTACTAAAAAAACTGCACCATATGAGTATTATATTTACAGCAACAGTGAATTTGAAAAGTTAATTACTGTATTCAAAGGAACAATAGATATAATTCCTGTGCTTTTAGGTGGAGTTTGTGGCATGAGATTATCCGAAATTTTCGGATTAACATGGGGTGACATTGACTTTAATAAAAAAACAATAAAAATCAATAAAGCCGCAATAGATATAAACGGAAAAATGATCCTTAAATCAACAACAAAAACTGTTGCCGGAAATAGAATAATATCAGTGCCAGAGTGGATATTGGAAATAATAGGAATATTTAGAAGAAATGATAAAATGTCCATCTATCCATCCGAAAACAATGCATTAATGCCTGCAAATAGCCATAACTTTTATCAAAGATATGTACGAAGAATAGAAGAAGCAGGACTTCCACACACAAGATTTCACGATTTGAGGCATTTTGCAGCGACACAATTCCTGGATGCAGGAGCACCGGATAAATATGTCGCAGCTTATCTAGGCCATGCAGATACAAACATGACAAAAAAATATCAACATATCAGACAACAAATTATTCCGTTTCCTCTATCAAATGACACACCAAAAACTAACAAAAAGTTTGACAATGATTAGGCTCTAGTGTAATATAATTATAGAAGGCAAACCGATAGACGGTTGTGCTCAAAATAATTGGTTAAAAATAACTGCCTAATTTGAACACAGGGGCGGTTATTTTTTTTGGTCTTTATTCAGTAAAATTTTAACGATGATACTTAAAAACATAAGTATTATTGAAAGAATTTCATAATCTGACATAAGGATCACCTCCTTATCCGTTAGATTAAGCCTCTGTTTCAGGCTCGTCTGTAGGAATTGGAGCACAACCGCCTACCGTTATGGTTTGCCATAAGTAGCATTATATTACTTTTTAGGCTTTTGAGCAATGAATAATTTAAGCAAATTACCACGAAGATAACTGAAGTATGTAGCCATAAAACTCTCCGTTCGTGCTGCTTCCCTCCGAAAGTTGATTCATTGCATTAGAATCCACTTTCGTCACGAAGGAAATTTTTAAATATTGAAACAATAATTATACGTTTGTTCTTACAATTCTTGCATTTGAAGGTGGCTCATAATTAATACCAAACGATGTGTCATCATTTTCATATATAGAAAAATAATTTATTGATGGTGCTTTTATCCATTCATCAAAATTTAGATAACAGCCGGGACTATCCGGATCGTCTATGGGATTAACTTGACTCTGTATTACTTTTTCAAAGTCTTTAAATTTTTTTATACATAATTTATTTATGTATTCTTTAAAATAATTGTCATATTCTGTGCTATATTTTTTATCCGTAAAAAAAACAAAACTTGGAATCTCCCTATTAAAATGCTGTTTCCCATAAATCTTCGAATTACGACATTCTACTACTCCTGCATACATCATTGTATCTGCTTGTTCTATATTAAGTACAATCCAATTTTCAGGACAAATTAAAAAGCCATTTTTGATTTGATATTTTTTTAAAGTCGGCTCATCTTTTAGAGTTTGTAATGATATTTTTTGGCCATCACTAAAAAAATTTGCAAGCTCAATATATACTTGGATTTGTTTATCTAAATCATTAGTTTGAAATGTACTTACATGGTCAAATTCTTTAATGAGTGATTTAATTTTAATTTTAACAAACGATAAAAGTTCTTTTTTTACTTTTTCCGGCATATCTCCAAAAGTAGTAATCAGTGCATTTATGGTGTTGCCATACATAAATTTTCTCTCATTTTTTAATTTTTCCAGTATTTCTTTACTTTCTTTTGTTAAATCAACAGATAGCTTATGCGTAGTCATTTTTTTGCTCCTCATAAATTATAAATTTTTTCCTAATGCTTGTGATAGATGATCTATATTAAAAATATCAGCAATTCTAAACTCACAAGATGGTGCTTCTTCATAAGAATGATATACAGGCCTATTTAGATGTATTACCCATTCTTTATAATGGCTGTTATATTCTATGTGCTTAATATCATGTTTGTTAAACTCATACGTGCCCCATTTATACTTAAAGCGTGCAACTCCTCCTATATAATATCTTTCGTCTGCACTTACAAAGCCAAAAGCATTTGACGTGAAATAGTAAAACGCCTTTTGATCATGCACATCAAAATATCGTGTTTCATTTCTAGCTTCTTGTGTATCCTTTTTAAAAGGTTTTCTAAGCAAAAAGATAATACCTATTGCACCAAAAATTAATATTGGTATTATAGTCATTATTCCATTATTAGGACCTAATGTGATTAACATAGTAAAAACAAAGATTAACAATGCTATAGCAATACCTACAAAAAGCTTTGGCATTTCAGCCTTTGCATTCTTACGGGAAACATCTTTATACTCAGCTAAACCTTTAATATATTTTTCCCGTTTTTTGGCTTTTTCTTTGTTAAATGCAAGAAAAGTAATCTTTTCGCCATATGCATCGGTAAATCCATTTTTAAAAACCACATCGCAGCCAACAGCTATTTCTCGGCTATAACCTGTAGATCCATTACAAATGTTACATTTTTCTGCGTTATGTGGAACACTTGCTCCACAATTTTTACATGTCATAAAATAACCTCCCAAATAATAAAAAAATAAGAAATAAAAAAAGCAGCTAAAATGCTGCTATAATAATATTTTATTTTTAAAATATATAATATAATATGTATAGTTGTTGATTTCGGGGGTACGGATATCGGCAATTATTTATGATTTCGGGAGTACGGTAATCAGATGGATTTTGTGAGGTCCAAAAAAAGATTGTCATAAAATTCATCATCGTACTCTCTTTGTGTATAATTACACATATTTCTAGGTTTAGATGTTTCAACCTTTTTAGGAGAAGTTAAATCGGTAAAAAGGCTATTTAAAAATTCGTCGCTATATTCCCTTTGAGTGTAATTGTGTTTTTGCCTGATGTAACCTGAATCATATTTTTGTTCTTTCCATCCTGGCGTATTTTTTGTAGTTGTATTGTTTGCCTTTTTGCAACATTCTTTTTTGTGTTTATTAGCAGCATCAGCTAGAGCTGTAATTTCTGTTGATGTGATTTTTGTTGCAGGTTGTTTGACGTCAGAAACTTCAGTTGGAGCTTCTAAATGTGTTTCAAGTTCCGTTAGCTGATAGGTGTAGATGAATTTCCCGGTGTAAGTTCTGTGTTGTGACATCGATAATAAGTTGGCTTTTTTTAGCTCTTGCCAGGCCTTGTCAAAGCACTTATAAGACATTTTAGATTTAGAATAAAAGAAGTCTTTGGAAATTACAAAGCCTGGATATGTAGCAAAGGATTTGATCATTAAATATATGCCTTTAGCGTGAAGCGACAAAACAGGAGACATCAAAATATCTGAAGATATAATAGTAAAAGATTTACTTGCTCCTGCCATTAGTGTCTGAACTGTTGTAAGCTCTGATAGCTTAGTGTCAATAGCTACTCTTTTTTCTTTTATAAATTTGCCAAGTGTTTTGTGTGTAATTTTAATATAATCATGTGATAACTCTGATAGAATTGCTTGTAAAGCTTTCAGGGCAGGGGAAACCTTGCTTCGTACTATGCTATTTGGCACAGTTATATTTTTCATTGTAATCTATCCTTTCTTATATAAATTTTCAATTTTAGTTAAATAAAAAGCTTGCAACAACAAGTGATGCAAGCTATGAGTTAATCATTATCGTCACTGACTTGATGTCTTAGCTGAGCTGATTTAATAGAATCCTCGGCTTTGTCATAATCGTCAAAATCTACAGCTAAACGTTTTTCAATTTCTTTGTTGACATGCATCGACGTTCCTCCGCTAGAACTAGAAGCTTTATCTTCTCGTCTATGATAATTTTCATGTCTTAGTCGTTCTCTTTCTTTTTGTCTAATTAGGTCACTATCTTCTTGTTTTTCATCTGGAGGTGGAGCAAATGCTTTTGTTACTCTTTTTTCCAAATTGTCAGCACTTAAATATTTAACTTCTCTAAGCTGTTTTTCGGTTACATTTAGCTTGTCCGGAAATGTGATTCCATATTCTTTATACAGTGCAAGACGAGTCTTCATTGGGTGCTGCCCAGTTCTTCGTACGATAAACACACCCTTAGGAAGCTCAATTAAGGCTTGTGGTGAGATTAGGGATTTGCCAACTAAAGAGCTTTGTACGCTTGCTGACAGCTTAAAAGAAAAAGAATCTCTAGTGACAGATTTGGCAGTTACCGTATATGTGCCTAGAGCTTCTGACAGATTCTTGGCAAGATCGGATTCTGGTGTAAATCCGCTATACATCACACAAGATAAATTAGATAGGATTGTGTTAGCAGAATTTTCGCCATATTTGTCTTTAAATTGTGAATCTGACTGGATAATAGGGCAGAGCAAGATCCCTCTACTACGAGCAGCAGAAAACATCATATCAAAACCCTCTATTTTAGGTACAGTACCTATCTCATCGAGATAAAATATACATTTTCGAGAAAGCTTACCACCCAAGGAATCTGCATAAATAAGACATTCCCTGTAAAACTGTTGGAGTAGGAGTGAAACCAAGAAGTATTTAGTAGTATCTTCTTCGGGAAGAACAACAAATACTGCAGATTTTTCACTGCAAAACCTAACAATGTCGATTTCGTTTTCAAAGCACAACATTTGCTCAATTTCAGAATCGATGAAATTAGATAATTTAGAAAGTGCTGTTGTTACAACGCTTAATTTAGTCTGCTCTGCTCCTTGAACTGCTGTAGTAGCAAAAAGCTTTGCTCTGTGTGTAATAGGCAATTTTCGAAGGAGACTATTAATTCTTAGTTCTGTTCTACCATTAATTTTTACCATTTCTAAGAGTTCTGTTAGGAGTGTAAAAACAGATGCAATATGTCTTTCATCAGAATCGCCAAATTCTGACACTAATAAAATAACAGATGTAAGTAAAGCGTTAGCTGCATCATAAAAGTAGCTATTTGCTCCATAATTTGCGTTATTTCCGTCTGATTTTATAATGTTGTCAGATATTAGTCTTGCATATTTTTCGCATTTAGCTTTGGCTGCAATCTTTTCTGCTGCTGCAAGCTCTGGATCTTTTGATAGGTCCATATATTTGTTAACTTGAGCAAGAATGTTGTTTCCAGTTGAAATAATAGGATTTCTTAAGTCTAAAATTGATATATTGTAGTCATAAAAATTTTTAGCTATGTAACCATAATTTCGATATAGGTCGCCTTTGGTATCAGTTGTTAAAAAAGACATTCCAGTTGCACAGGCATATTCTAAATTTGCATATAGCCAAAAGGTTGTCTTTCCAGCACCAGTGCCGGCTATTACTCCTGTATGAACATCGTCAGTTTCGACGTAGGCAATATTTTTGTTTTTTTGACAGTCCATATCAACTATTATGCCTTGTTTATCAGGTGGAGGCAGATTTTTTCCTTCACGCCATAAATCAGGCGTAAAATCTATTTTAATATAAGCTTTGGATTTTTCCTTTTTAGTAATCCAACGAGCATTGCCATGTTGCCCATCACCTGCTTTTTTTGCTTTGGAATTTAACCCTGGAGCAAAGAGTAAAGCAATGAAAGCAAAGATTAATAAAATGAAAAAAAATACTAATAAAATAATTAAGGACTTTGAATCTTCGTGATCAAGTCCCATAATACTAATGCATATAGCGGGTGTTATCATTTATAATTTTTTCTCCTTTCTTAAGTCTGACCAATAAATCCTCGATATAAGGTGTATCATTTGATTTGTGAATATAATCATTTTGTGGTTGATAGTTGAGTATTGCAGCAGCAAATATATTTATAGAGGATGCTGAATAGTTTTTGTAATTTAAAATATCGTCTGCGTAGCTTAGACCTTGTGATGATGCAAGTCGCAAGTATTGTTCACCAAGTTCTTTGTTTTGTTCAATGCCACGACCGAAATAATAAATACATCCTAATTTAAAGGCAGCGTAAGGGTTGTTGTCTTTAAGTGCTGAAATAGTTAGATATTCAAGACCTTTTTGGATATCATATAGCTCATGATTTTCATCTAAATATATCATTGCTAGCTTGTATGTGGCAGGAAGGTAGCCAAAATCTTCATAAGCTTGTTTTAAGTATTTTTCCGCTAATGTTGGATTTATATCACATCCTTGCCCTGAAAGGGCCATGCATCCTAGACGATAGAAAACGAACTCGCTAGGAGAATCTACTGCAAGCTTGCTAAATCCATTAAAAGCAATCTTATAATACTTATCTGCAGATGATTTGTCTGGCCGAATAACATCTTTCCCTTGCTCATAAATACGTGCTAAATGATAAGCAGCGTAGGGCATTTGGTTATCTGCAGATTGTCTGTAATAATATACAGCTTCAGAAATATCGACTGGCACTGCATCATCGCCCTGCTCATAAATCCGGCCTAAGGTAAATTGAGCATATTTATTGTCTGTAGCTTGTAATAAATAATTAATGGCCTTGGATGTATTTTTATTAGTTCCAAGACCATAATAGTACATTTTTCCTATTCTATAGGAAATATACTCTGGTTGCTCATTAAGCATGCCCTCAAAAGCTGTTAAAGCTTTTGTATAAGCGTTATAGCTTAAGGTGTCGTCTTTTTTTAAGAGCTTCCCGAGGGCAAGAAAAGAAGCTACATCATAGACTGCAAATACATTTCCTTCACAAGCTATTTTTAAAAGTTTATTAACCGCTATTTGGCGGAGCAAGGGATCCTTTTCCTTATATATTTCCTTTTTTAGCAAATAATATCTGCTTTTCGCAGATTTATTTGCAAAAAAGGCAAGGTCAAAATTTTCATCGGAAATTTTGGCCGCAAAATTGTTTATTAATATATCGCACTCTGCGATGTGCGAAGAAATGTCAGCCGTCAAGGCTGGAGGTGGATTCTCTTGGTTTTCGATTTCGGTGTAAACCTGGTCGGCAGTCTCTGCCGACTCGATTTCCGGCTCTGCCGAACCAAAATCTACCGCCGTAGGCGGTTCGCCAAAGGATGAATCACGAAGATCATCTTCTGTTAATTCTAGCGATGCAAAAGGATAAATATCTTTTTCCTGTATTTCTGATTCAGAATTTTCGTCGGAAATTTTTGTCGCAAAATTGTTTGTTAATATATCGCACTCTGCGATGTGCGAAGAAATGTCAGCCGTCAAGGCTGGAGGTGGATTCTCTTGGATCTCGATTTCGGTGTAAACCTGGTCGGCAGTCTCTGCCGACTCGATTTCCGGCTCTGCCGAACCAAAATCTAATGCCGTAGGCGGTTCGGCAAAAATTGAATCACGAAGATCATCTTCTGTTAATTCTAGCGATGCAAAATCTGATTCTAAAAAATTCTTTTGATTTATTAATGATGCTACTTCTTTAACAATAATGTTTTTAAGCTTTTTAAATTTTTTGTCCTCTGTTATTTTTTTGCGAGGGGGAAGCT
>JAZNOJ010000081.1:0-5682 GCA_045580735.1 Candidatus Egerieisoma sp.
TTATCCTTCCATCCATTTGCTCCACTCAATGATTGTTTATCTGTTAGTACATATGAATCGGATGTTCTCAAAATTAGGTTTCCAACATCTTTAGCCGATGCATCCGTACCATAATATACTTTAATACTGTCTATTTTTCTCATATCCAAAAGACCAATCGAATGTGCTGTTGAATGATTTGTGCCCCCACTAAAGAAATTAAGAACATATTGATTAGATGCGTAACCAGCAGCTGTAAATGTTCCTTTTGTTGGAAGCTCAGAAATATCAACCCTCGAAATCATTTGAATATTTGCCGTAGAATATCCCTCCACAACATTTCCTGTTGAAAAAGCCGCACTATTATTCTCCCCAAACAAAATAGCTTCAGAAATTACTTTTGATGTAGATGAGGATTCACTAATAATCAATGAATTTTCAAAATCAACATTTCCGCTTAACGTAATCTCATCTGCATTGTTTCTAAGCTCAATTGCACAATTTCTAGCATCTTTTTCTTCTATACCATAATAATCCGCAAAAATACCATCATTAACAGTTACAACAGCCCTTGAATTATAATCCTTTGCTTCACTATTATTTGAAACATTGATTCCAGCCTTTGAAGCAGACAAAACACAATTATCAAGATTTAAGCATCCACCATCACATAATATAGCATCCTTACCTATTCCATTAGACATAATAAAAATGTTCTCAAAATCCGCATTTCCATCAATCATATTAATCGTATTATCTTTCATAGATACGATAGAACCACCACCTACAGAATCGAAAACTTTTACATTACCTGCTTCTAAAATAACGGCTGAAGTATCATTTATCCAACTATGGCCAGCTAAATCTATCACTATATTTTGATTTTCTTTTACAGAAATATATCCTCTTATGTCTGTTGTAAGTGTGTTTACGCTACCATCAGTTAAAAATGTTGTAATTTCTTTACCAAAATCATAAAGCAAAACCAATTCAACATCCCATCCAGTATTATATCTTCTTATTAAGGATACATCCTTTGAATCAATCGATGTATCAGCATTTACATCCGCTACTGCTTTATTAATATTAACCTCCCATTTTGCAATAAACCTTCTTAATAAAGAAACATCCTTTGAATTTACTGCTCCATCTTCATTTACATCTCCGGCCTTAAAATCATACGATCCAAACGCGGCATAATCAGCTAAATCATTTGATTTATCATCATTTGCATTTACAATTACAATTGAAAATGATGATAATACCATTGACAATGTTAAAAATAACGTTAAAATTCGTTTCATCTTTTACCTCCAAATTTGGATATTATCTAATATAATTAGGGTATTTTAATTTTGATTAAATGTCAAGTAAAAAAGACAAGGTCCTTTCCCACAAATATTAGTGTGGTAGAACCCTGTCTAAAGCAACTCAATAAAAAACTATTTCACTGTAATCCACAAAAGGTGTCCCATATCATAAGGTGTACCTGTTAACACATATTGAGGAATGTTAGCTACCTGACCATCAGGTGTTTTTCCAACTATTTCACAATAATAATCACTGTGTAAATGTCCACAGAACGTTCCTTTAATGATATCTGCATTATTGACAATCAAATTATACACCTGAGCACTTGCCTCGTCTGCATTATGCGAGGTACCATAATTTGCAAAATATGCATTTCCTCCTGCATTCTTACGTAAAGGAACAACAGAACCCTCGGCTTTATTATTTGTAGCAATCGGTATATGATAAAATACCAATACTACATATCCCTTTTCGCGGGCTAAAGACAAGTCTTTCGTTAATGGTTCAATTTGGCACTCCCAAAATCTTCCGGGATAATTTACATCAAGACCATTATCAAGCTGAATTACCATAACCTTGTCATTGATAATTCTTGATGTGTAATACGCATCATGCTTCCATATAGAAGCCACAGCATCGATTCTTGATTTTAAAGAAGTAGTTTCGTCAACTGTGCCTTGCACTTTCTTTACAGGCTCATGATTACCCATTGTAACTAACGCATTTGGATATTGGTTCCAAATATGTCTATCCATAAGCTCGATACATCCCCAAGAAAGATAATCAAGTACATCTCCTGTTATTACCATTTGATCTGCTGTAGAAGCCATTTCTAAACATCTAACTGCATTTGGAACAGAGCTACCCTTTGCAAGCCACTCTCTGTATTGAAGAGTGCTCATAATTACCGGATCATTTTCTTCTATATCCTGCGCATTACAATAGTTAAAATGAAGATCCGAAAGCTGAGACACTGTTACAGGATCTCCTCCCAAACCGGAATCTATAGTAACCTCACGTACAGCAATTTTACTTTTTGCGAGCATATAAATCCATGATTTTTCATCTGTTTTATTTCCTACAAGATTTGTTTTTGTTTGCTTGAAGTAATACTCTTGTTTAGCATTTTGCAATGCTTTTTCATTATCCTTTTCACCATACATAATTGTAGATGTCCAATAAAAATCAACTGCTTCATCTGTAGGCAAATTTCCTATATTAGATCCTGAAATATATGTAGCAACGAAATCTCCATTTACAGTTATACTCTCCGCAGCAGTTTTATCAACATATGCATCAACATTATTTAATATTTTATCATTTAAAAATAAATTATCGCCTGTAAGAATTATCTCATCTGCATCGTTTCTTATTTCTATTGCACAATTCTTTTTGCTTTTATCAATTCCTGTATATTCATCAAAGGTGCATGCATCTATGGTAACTACAGCTCTGGAATTATAATCTGTCGCTTCATTTTCATTACTCACATTAACACATGCTTTAGGTGCTGTCATTCTACATTTTTTGAGAAGCAAATTGCCACCGTCACAACGAATTGCATCATTATCCACGCCACCGGCTGTAATTGAAACATTTTCAATTTTCACCTGACCATTTTCAATACAAATTGCATCCTCAGCAGCTGAAATGATTTTGCCATCACCGACCGAATCAAACACATATAGCGTACCGCTATCAACAATTATAGCTGAAGAAGTCGCATTCCATGTACACCCTGCTAAATCTATCGATATATCTTCTCCTTTTACATGAAGTGTTCCTTCGATGTCATTAACAAACTTATATATAACATCATCTTTGATATTATTAGTTAATTGATTTACACTTTCCGACCATTCAACCACTTCCTTTGGAGGCTCAGGAAGAATCAAATCTACATCCCATTTAGCTATGTATCTGCGTAAAAGAACTACATCCTTACTATCTACAAGCTCATCGCCATTTACATTAGCTGCTGTAAGGTTTATTTCTATATCCCATCGTGAAATGTGTCTTCTTAAGCAAACTACATCCTTTGAATCAATTGCTGCATCACTGTTTACATCTCCAGCCAAAACTGCATATTCAGGAGCTGTGCTTGTTCCGTTATTATCCAATGGATACATTGTGTCTTCTGGCAACAAGATTTCTTCTGCATCTACAACATTTCCAGCAAATGCCGAAATTGTCAACATCATTACCATTAAAAATGTCAAAAATCTTTTCATCTTTTTCTCCTCATATAATATTTTTTATAAATTTAATTAATCATACCTAAAAACTCATCTTCATCTATAATTTTAATGCCTAATTTTTGTGCTTTGTCTAGCTTACTTCCTGCCTCCTCTCCAGCAAGCACATATGATGTTTTTGAGGAAACGCTTCCGGAGCATTTACCGCCCCTAGCTTCAATAAGTTTTTGTGCCTCTGACCTTTTAAGTGTAGGTAAGGTTCCGGTCAGTACAAATATTTTCCCTTCAAAAATCAGCCCGTCAGCAGTATTTTCGTTTTCTGAAACAAGCTCCATATTAAGACCTAAATTTTTTAATTCATTAATAAGTTCTATATTTTTAATGTCACTAAAAAACTCTCTAACATTTTCTGCTGAAATTTTCCCAAAATCCTCAACACATTCTAACTCTTCAAAATCTGCTGCCATTAAAGCATCTATGTTTTTAAATTGCTTTGCAAGTGATTTTGAAGCAGCTGCACCAATTTGCCTAATTCCTAAAGCAAAAATCAATCTGTAAAAATCATTTTTCTTTGAATTCTCAATTGATTGAAGTAATTTATCAACAGACTTTTCTCCCATTCTTTCTATTTGAATTAATTCTTCCTTATGATTTTGTAATCTGTAAATATCTGCAACTGATGAAATAAAGCCTTCGTCACACAAAACCTTAAGCAAGGCTGGTCCTAAGCCTTCAATGTTCATTGCATCCTTAGATGTAAAATGCACTAATCCTCTATATATTTTCGCTGGACAATCTGGATTTCCACACCTATACGCTGCTTCATCGTTCATTCGCGAAACATTTCCATTACATACAGGACAAGTATTTGGCATTTTAAATATTTTTCTAGGAATATCCGGTTCTTTTTCACGGGCCTCTCTATCAATCTCGACAACTGCAGGAATAACATCTCCTGCTTTCATAATTTGAACCATATCCCCTATTTTAATGTCACGTTCTTCTATATAATCCATATTATGAAGTGTTGCCTTTGATATAGTAGAACCCGCTAAAAATACTGGTTCTAATATAGCAAGAGGCGTTAAAACACCTGTTCTTCCTACATTTATTTCGATGCTTTTTAATCGTGTATATTTCTTTTCAGCAGGATATTTATACGCTGTTGCCCATTTAGGTGACTTTGCCGTAGAGCCTAGCGCCTCTCTCTGCTTGAAATTATTTGTTTTAATAACCGCACCATCAATATCGTATTCAAGAGTAGAACGTTTTTCTCCTATTTCGCAAATTGCATTCCATACCTCCTCAGGAGTTTTACATACTTTATACATGCTGCTTACCTTAAAGCCCTGTTCTTTTAAATATTCAAGAGCCTCACTGTGAGAAGATATATTTTTATCAGACGATATTTCTTGTAGATTAAATACAAATATATCAAGTTTTCTGCTGGCTGCAATTTTTGAATCAAGCTGTCTTAATGAACCTGCAGCGGCATTTCTCGGATTAGCAAAGGTCTGCTTTCCTTGTAAATCCTGCATCTCATTTAACCTCATAAAAGCACTTTTGGGCATAAATACCTCACCACGTACTACAAGCTTTTCTACAGGATTTTTCAATCTTAATGGTATCGATTTGACTGTTTTTACATTTGAAGTAACATTTTCACCGATATTACCGTCTCCACGAGTTGCACCTGCAATCAAAATACCATTTTCATAAGTTAGTGCAACTGACAAGCCATCAATTTTCTTTTCGACAACAAACTCTACATTTTCATTTTGGAAGCTTTCTTGTATCTTCTGACAAAAGGCATAAACCTCTTCTTTATTAAACACATTATCTAGGCTTTGAAGTGGGACATTATGCACATACTTTTCAAACCCATCCAAAACCTCTCCCCCTACTCTTTGTGTAGGGGAATCTGGTGTAATTAATTCTGGATTTTCCTGTTCTATTTTTACTAATTCTCTATAAAGAGCATCGTATTCAAAATCTGATACAACAGGCTTATCAAGCACATAATATTGATAAGAATAATGGTTTAATTTATTTCTTAATTCCTTAACCCTTTGAAGCATAATAAGTTACTATCCTTGAAAATTTTTTGTTTATTATAATATGAAAAATATTTTTTATCAATAAATTATTGACTAAAATTTCTTCATATCAAATATTCATTTATTTCTTCAATTTCAAA
>JAZNOJ010000082.1:0-1553 GCA_045580735.1 Candidatus Egerieisoma sp.
ATATTTATTATGGCTAAAGGAAATATTTCTGTTAATACCGAAAATATTTTACCTGTAATTAAAAAATGGCTTTATTCTGATAAGGACATATTTATTCGTGAACTTGTGTCTAACGGTTGTGATGCAATTTCTAAAATGAAACAAACCGGCGCTACAGATGATTATTTTGTAAAGGTAATCATTGACAAGAAAAATAAAAAACTTATTTTTACCGATAATGGTATTGGTATGACTGCTGATGAAATTGAAAAATACATTGCACAAGTTGCATTTTCAGGCGCTGAAGAGTTTTTTGAAAAATACAGCAAAGAAACAGAGAAAAATACTATTATCGGTCATTTTGGTCTTGGTTTTTATTCGGCATTTATGGTTGCTGACAAGGTTGAAATTGATAGTTTGTCATTTACAGAAAATGGTAAATCCGCTCACTGGAGCTGTGATGGTGGTATTGAATATGAAATTTCAGAAGGATCAAAATATGAACGTGGAACTGACATAATTTTACATATTTCTAAAGATAACGAAGAATTTCTTGAAATATCAAAGGTTACTGAAATTTTAAATAAATATTGTTATTTTCTGCCCGTAGATATTTATATAATTGATGCTGAAAAAGATGAAGACACAAAGCCTTTTAACGATAAAACACCGCTTTGGCTTAAAAATCCGTCCGAATGCACTGATGAAGAATATGTAAATTTCTACCATACAGTATTTAATGATTTTGACGCTCCCCTATTCTGGATTCATTTAAATGTGGACTATCCGTTTAATATGAAAGGAATACTTTATTTTCCTAAATTAAAGCATGAGGCAAGCGGGCTTGAAGGTCAGATAAAGCTCTATAACAACCAGGTTTTTGTTGCGGATAATATTAAGGAAGTTATCCCTGAATATTTACTGCTTTTAAAAGGATGTATTGACTGTCCCGACCTTCCGCTTAATGTTTCAAGAAGCTTTCTGCAGAATGACGGTTATGTTAAAAAGGTTTCTGCTCATATTACAAAAAAAGTTTCCGACAAGCTTACAGGAATGTTTAAAACTGACCGTGAAAAACTTGAAAAGTACTGGGATGACATCAGTCCTTTTGTAAAATACGGGTGTATGAGAGACGATGCATTTTATGAAAAATTAAAAGATATCGTTATATATAAATCAACCGACGATAAGTATTTTACTGCTGATGAATATCTTGAAGGAAAAGAAGATAAAACAATTTACTATACTTCCAATCCCGAGGCACAGGCTCAGTATATTTCAATGTTCAGCGCTCAGAATAAAACCGTTGTCCTTCTCCCCTATGCTATTGACACTCATTTTATGAGCTTTATAGAATTTAAAAATCAGGGCATAAAATTTAAGAGAATCGACTCTGCTATTGCAGGAAATGATGGAAAATCAACCGAAAACAATGCACTTATCTCAAAATTCAAAAAATATATTGATGATGAAAGCATTAAGGTTGAATGTGCAACTCTTAATGATACAAAACTTCCTGCAATACTTAACTTATCTGAAGAATCAAGAAGAATGCAGGAAATGAGTGCTATGAT
>JAZNOJ010000083.1:0-14719 GCA_045580735.1 Candidatus Egerieisoma sp.
AGATGGTGGAGAAACAGGTGGCGACACAGGAAATACACCAGGAGATGGCGGAGAAACAGGTGGCGACACAGGTAACACACCGGGAGATGGCGGAAATACTGATAACGAAGACACAGCAATTACAAGCACAGCTGATTTCAAGTTAGATGGAACAGTAAATAAGCTTACAGCAGATATTAAGGGAACAATCACAGTATCAGCAGGACAGAATTTGGTAGTAGACCTTAATGGATATAATTGGACAAATGATATAAAGGCTATAGACATAAATGGAGGAACTGTTTCTGTATATGATTCATCAGAAGCTAAAACAGGAGCAATTTCTGTAACAGGCGATGATGCGATAAATGTAGGCTCAGGCACAGGAACATTTAAGGATATAACAATTAACGGAGCTGTAGATAGTGCAGACGCAGTATTTGTAAAGGGCGGCAATGTAACAATAGAAAATTGTACAATGTCAGCAGGTAAAGCAGCTATTGATGTAGATAATGAAAAGGGCAATGCTGTAGTAAAAGTAGTTGGTGGTAAGTTTGCAAATTACACAGGAGCAAAAGATTCACAAGGCAGAAATTGTGCGATTGAGCTTAGAAATAAAGCAAATAATGTAACACTTTCAGGTGATATAACATTTGAAAATAATGTAATCATCAGCAGAGCTGAAAATGATAAGGCTATAAGTGAAGTAATCACAATAGCAGAAGGAAATACAGCAGTATATACAGACGGAGCAAATATTTCAAATTATACGACAGCGACGATAAATTATAATGGAACTGTAGTAGAAAATCCTGATGATAATACAGGCTCTGGTGATAGTGAAAACACACCAGGAGATGGCGGAGAAACAGGTGGCGGCACAGAAACAACAATTAATGAGGTTTCAAGTGTATCAGCTTTTATGTCAGATGGCACAGTAAATAAGCTTACATCAAACATCTCGGGACAAATAACTGTTTCAGCAGGCCAGAATGTTGTAGTAGACCTTAATGGTTACAAATGGACAAATACTGGACTTGCAATAATTGTAACAGGTGGTACATTAAATATTTACGATACATCATCTAGTAAGATAGGTGCTATTTCGGCAACAGGAGATGATACAATAAAAGTACAGGCTGGTAATGTTACATTTAAAGATATTACAGTTACGGGTGATACGGGTAGTGCAGATGCTTTATTTATCGAAGGTGGAAGCGTTACAACAAATAATTGTACATTCTCAGCAGGAAAAGCGGGTATAGATGTTGATAACGTAAAAGGAAATGCTGTATTAAATGTTAATGGTGGCAAGTTTGCAAGTTATCCTAGTGTAAAGGATTCAAATGGCAGAAATTGTGCAATTGAAATTAGAAACGACGCTGATAAAATATTCCTTAGTGGAAACATAAATTTTGAAAATCCTTACATCATGAATAAAATTAGTGCTGACAGTGATAAAACCGCTGCAGAAGCTATAACAATTGGTGATGGATATTATGCTACATATGTTTCAGGAAATGACATTGGAAACGAAAATACAGCTTCATCTACAGGTTATTATTGGACATCTACAATAATGTATGGATTAGCATCAGAAAAAGAAAGTATTGTTGAGAATAAACAAAATTATTATTTTTCACAAAGTAAAACAGATATAGCTGGTTCATCAGAAGATGAGAAAACCTGGATATATATGTTAGATGAGAGCAAAATAATGGTACGTGAGGTTACAATTGATTCCGGTTTGGGAGGAAATCCTGTAACAGTGTCTCAGCTTTCGGATCTTCATTTTAACTATTGTAATGCTAAAGATATGGAAGAAAATGACCCTGTTATAATGAGTACACTTCAAAATAGACAGTGGCTTAAAAATGCAAGCTCTGTACCTAATGCAGTAAGATGTCTTGAAATGGCTTCTACAGCTGACCAAATGGTAATAACAGGAGATGTACTTGACTATCTTTCTTGGGGTTGTATCGAGCTTATGGATAGACATATTTGGAAGCAGTATCCAAATGCGTTAGTTACAATGGGTAACCACGAGGCAGCAAAGAAAATGCAAGGAACAGTTGATGAAACTACTTCATTAGAATCAAGAATCGACGCAGTAGCTGCTACTTGGAAGCATGATGCGTTTTATACATCAAAAATTATCAATAATAAAGTTATGGTAATTCAGCTTGATAATGGTATTGATACAAATTATCCGGGAAGATTTTGGGAATGTCAAATTGAACCACTAACAAAGGATTTGGCACTCGCAAGAGAAAAAGGATATTCTGTTCTTCTTTTCTATCATATTCCGATAGCTACAAATAATAGTGCAGATAGTCAAACTCCGATTAGAGTTAATGATACAAAGCAGGCATATTTTGCAACATATGGTGATTCTCATGACGGAGCAGAGGATAGTCAAGCTGTATACAACATAATATACAATAATGCTGACATAATCGATGGCGCTTTTTGTGGACACCTCCACAGTGATTTTTATACAGAATTCATTGGTAAGGATCCTAACGGTGCGGAGGCAAGATTCCCTCAATACGTGCTTACAGGTACACCATATGATATGGGACATCTTTTATGGATAACTGTTAAATAATCGTCTTTATTAACAGTTCTAGTCTTCTATTTGATGATTAACTATAATATATTTTACAATAATATTTAGCTCATCATTGGGTGGATTAATTATTAAAGGCTACAAGGATTTTGTTAGATTTCCTTGTAGCCTTTTTTATTGAAAATATTATTTGCAATAATTATCTAAACTAGAAATAATATAATCATAAAAATCATTAAGAGCTTTAGAGTTGCTAGCATGTTTATTTAAAGTTATTATGATATTTCGTTTGCAATTTATTGGTTTTATTATTGGAATTAGAGTGATTTTGTCGCTGTTTGGAATTCCCCATGAGAAAGAAGGCCAGAAGGCAACACCCATGTTAGCGCTTATTAGCTCTCTTAGAGCATCCGGACTGTCACATTCAAAGGCAATATGAGGTAGAAATCCCATTTCTGTACAAAATGAATCGCAAATTTCCCTTAATGGCAAAAATCCAGATAAACTAATAAAGCTTTCGTGAGAAACATCTTTTAATGAAATACCTTTACTAGTAGATAATTTGGAATTTTTAGGTACTGCAAGCATTATATCTTCAGTAATCAATGAAGAATTTGAAGTTATCAGCTTGCTTCCATAGGGCATTGTAGTAATTTCAATATCATGATTTTTAGATTTTTCATTTCTTGTAAGTTGAAACTCAATATCAGGATGCGTTTCCTTATATTTTATTATTAATTTTGTGACAGTTACTGAAGCTGAAAGAATGTTCATATGTATAGTGCGACGAAATATCCCATCGGCTTCTCTAATCTCATTTGTTATTAAATCTAATTCATTAATTAATGGAGTAATCCGTTTTAAAAAGAGCTTTCCGGTGTTACTTAATGCGATATTTCTGCCTGTTCTAACGAATAGTGACACTCCTAGCTCGTCTTCAAGCCGTTTTATAGATTGTGTAAGTGCAGGCTGGGCGATATGGAGTGATTCTGCTGCGTGTGTTATATGAAGACTCGTCGCAGCAACAATAAAATATTTCAACTGTTGTAATTCCATTTGTTTCAACTCCCTGTGTTGTTGTAAGTGATTAGGATTTATTAAAGTATAAATTATATATCCCTGAAAATCAATATAATTAATAATATTAATGTTATTAATTTGATAGGTATATCATATTATACAACTAGATGTGTAAGGAGTATAATGCGTATTGTCAAATTATTACATGGAGGTAATTGTTATGGGAATAGAGGGTTTTGGAGAAGTTTTAGAAATGGTTATGATGATATGCTTTGGTATATCTTGGCCACTTTCAGTATATAAATCATATAAATCAAGAAGTACAGCAGGGAAAAGCTTTATTTTCCTTTTTGCTATATGGTTTGGTTATATAGCTGGTATATGCGGAAAAATAATGCAGGGTAATATTACATTAGCATTTTATTTTTACATTATAAATATTATGATAGTTAGTGCGGATATTGCATTATATTTTAGAAACAAAAGACTAGAAAGAGTTGCATAAAAATTTAGAAAGAAACTCAAGAGCTAAATTAGTATTATGGCTCTTGAGTTTTTTTGTATCAAATTTTCCAATCAGAGAGATGCTTAAAGGTATACAAGGCTCCTTTTTCAGGACATTTTTCGTCATTATCTAGAACCTTAAAGATTACGGCTATTTCAAGTATATCTGTATCATCGCTTATTATCATTAGCTTTTCGTATTTATCGCGACTCCATTCAAGCTCATTATTTACATATGCTTTATCTAATGATTGAGCAGGTAAGATAGTAAAATGCACATTTGTATTTTCCTCTTTTAAATGTTTAGGTAATACGATTTCACAATAAAGCTTGCAATCACCCGCATTTAAAATGGCAGTTAATCCATCGTTTGAAATTTTAGTATTGAATTCTTTTAACGTATGAGCCTGCCAACGAATTTGATTTTTTTCTTTTAATTTTAATTCATCTTGAATAATTATTGTGCTTCTATTATCAATAAATAGAATACCTCGATTTACATATAGTGGAGAATAATTTCTATATGCATCCTTCATATCAAGAATTGCAAGCGCTGAATGCTCGTTGCTTGCAATTTGTGTAAACCTCGAGCATGTATGGTATTCCTGATCGAATTTGTATCTATCACATTCTCCTATGGTGATTGTGTTGTGACCTTCTGCTCTTTTTCTGTAATATGAATACCTTGTGCCACCGGGCCATGAAAAATAACCGGGTACATCATAATTTTCTTTCCCAAAATCGTCAAAGAATTTATGACCTTTAGCATATAAAATGAAGTTACCTGTATCTAAATCTCCATGGTCTGCACTGTTATCTCCACCGTGAAGACCTATAAAATTTGCTCCTTTTTCCCAATTTGAACGCATGGTAATAATATCTATTAATCTATAATATGAATCTAATGGCATATCTTTTTTTGCGTTTTTTGAATTAAATGGTCTGTACCACATAAGGTCATAGAAGCATACAGAAAGACCGATATCATCTGTGGGCTTTTTAGGTGGATTGATTCTAATTTCTTTTGCTCTGGAAATTTGCTCGTCGCGCAATTTTGCAAGAAAAGCATCGGATTTTTTATTTGCAAACCAATATGAGTAATTATTAATTACTATATCACCAAGAGAATCGTGATAGGGCCATGAACCTATTTCAGATTGTATGTAATATGGAAAATATGAAGAATCTAAGAAGCATGGTGAGCTTAATAAACCATAATCCGTGCCACAGGTGCTTTCTAATGCGGCCAAAAACATATGATAATATTTTACATGAAATTCCCAATACATTGCGCTTTCGCTATGTGCAGCATCGGGTGCAAATGTATATAAGGATTTTTCTATATCTGATAATCCGTATCCCAATATTTTGGTACATATATCAGGATAAATATTTAATAATGCCATGGCACCTACTACTGTACCAGAGTTACATATTCCGTTCCAATTGGTGCGAGGCCACATTTGCGCTCTACCTTCATAGATGTCGAGTCCTTTTAGTAGTCCTTTTTCATAAAGAGATGATTCTAATTTTTTTCGTCTGTCTGTTGTTAAATAATCGTATAACCAGTCATATACTGTAGCGGCACTTACACAAATTTCAGCAGTTGTTAAATAATGCTTATCAATCCAGTTGGGAAAATTACAAATCGATTCTATTTCAAGCCATGCCCTTTCAGCATATTGTGTTTTATTGGTTAATTTGTAAAACATTGACCAGCTTGCGACTCTTAAAAGAAGCAGGCTTGCAAGATTTCTCTGTTTACTAATGGAATCAAAATCTATGGGTGAGTCCTTGTAATTATCTGAATTTTCACCAAATAATATCATCATTTCTTCAAAGTATTCTTGATATTTTTTATCGGAAGCAAGATAACCCTTAAGTCTTTCAAAATCTTTTTGATTTAAATAAAGTCGTGGATGGACTTCAAGAGAACCTAGATTGCTTTTTATATCGGAAACCATTTTTTCCTTAGATGGTCTTTCAAAAAGACAAGTATAACCGATATCAAGAAGAATATCCAAATCATTTACCATATCATAGGAGCATTTTTCTTTAGACAATATTATAATTCCAAACTTATTAGTATAAATATTAGGTAAATCAAAAAGTTGCATTGCATAAGTATGTGGAATGAATATTGCACCTGCTTTTTCACGAATAGTGAAATTTAAAGTATAATTTTCGTCGTTTATTTCTACTTTATTTTCACCACCGACAAATTTGTATTTATTATTTTTATAAGACATACATAATTCCTTTGAAATATGATTGTATGTAGATGAAGCATCATTATATGCGGCAAAAACGCCTAAAGGTAGCCAATAAGTTTCGTTTTCCTTGAATACTTTGGCTTTTGGATTGTCTTTATCTATTTCATAATGATGGTCGTTATAAATTCCTCTTGCTCCATTTACACAAAATGCAACGGCGTTGTCTAAAACTGCCATATGATTCCCGGAATAAATAGAATCTTCATTTTCATGAAGAGTAAAATTATCTAAATATAACGTAATATCTTCCTTACATTCTTTATCATTATGATGAATGTTAAATTGAATAATATTTTTCCAGGAAGGTTTATATACTGGATTATGTCCAAAACATATTTTGCCAGAAAAATAGTTCCAGCCTGTATTTATAATTTTGATTTTAAGATTATAAAAGTTTAAAGGGAATTCCTCTGTTGCTGGGCTGACAAAGGTTAATCTCAATTCTTTACCTATTGCAGCTTTATCTTTTGCGTATATCCAAAATGAATATGCTTCATATTTTGTAAAATCCAGAGATAGATTTACATGAATATCTTCTTCTCTATTGTAAGCTAGAGCATAAGATTGTGATGCATTTTTTGTATATTCTTTATTTGCTTTTAAAGTGTTTTTGTTTTCACTTGAAAGATTCTTTGAATATGCATAAGCATCAAATATATTGTATGTATTACCGATAATATTTCTTGGTTGGTATAACCCTATAATATTTTCATTTAAGAGTATATTTGAGTTCATAATGCCCTCCGATTTTTTATTTTCAATAATTATACAAATATACAATATAAATATCAAGTGAGGAAAGACTATTGTTTCTTTTTGCTTAATCATCTTGTAATTTCATTTTTTTCAAAGGATGAATGTGGGGCTTATTTATTTTAGACTTGCTAAATGAAAAAACATAAAAAAGACATATAAATATCACAATAAAAAGGTTGCAATTATTAAAAAAGGATTATAGAATTAGGATATGTACAATGTTGGGGAAAAATTAACTAGTTTTTGGAGGTAGAAATGAAAAAAATTTTATCAGCTTTATTAATTTCTTCAGTGGTTGCAATATCGTCATTTTCGGCTTATGCAGTTGATTTTATTCCAGGTGATGTGACGGGAGATTTGAGTGTAAATACAAAGGATGTGGCTAGCTTAAGACGCAGCATTTCAGGATGGGATGTAAATTTAAATTTGCAGGCCGGTGATGTAGATAACGATAGTGCTGTAGATGCAAAGGATGTGACATTGATTAGACGATATTTAGCATCTTGGGATGTAGAGCTTAAAATCTCAGACGGGTTAAAGGATGATACAGGTGATAGCTCAGGTGGGGCAACTGATGATAATACAGGCGACAGCTCAGGCGGGGCAACTGATGACAATACAGGCGGTAGCTCAGGCGGTGTAACTGATGATAACACAGGTGACGTTGGAAACTCAGATACAGAAAATCAATTACTTATAACTGAAGCAGGAATTTATACATTTACAGGAAGTATTGAGGATAATATGATAACTGTTGATGCACCTGAACAGGAAGTAACAATATTATTAAATAATGCAAATATTAGCAATGCTAGTGGCCCGGCATTGTATGTTCGTGAAGCAGGAAAGGTTATCATAACATGCCCTGCCGGAACAAAGAATGTTATATCAGATGGTTCCTTGTATACAGTAACAGATGGAACATCTACATTGGATGGTGCTATTTTTAGTAAAGCAAACTTAAAAATAGACGGTGAAGGTGAATTAGTAATTAACGGAAATTATAAGCATGGAATAGTTTCAAAGGATAATTTGACAATCGAAAATGGAATTATTGAAATTAATTCTCAAAAAGTAGCATTAAATGGCAAAGATAGAGTAAAGATAGATGGTGGAAATATCACAATTAATGCTGGCAGTGACGGTATACGCTCTGATAATAATGCAGATGCTTTAAAAGGATATGTAGAAATAACAGCAGGCACTTTAAATATTACTGCAGGAAGTGATGGGATTCAAGCTTACACATATGCATATATTGAGGGTGGTGAGGTCACAATTAATTCAACAGCAGATGGTATTAAGACTGATACAAGTTATTTCCAAATTACAAATGGAAACCTTAATATAACAGCAGGTGATGAAGCTATACAAGGTGAAACATATGTAATTATTGAAGGCGGAAGTATTGTAGCAGATGCGGTTGGTGATGGTATTGCCTCGGCTATAGGTTATGTTGAGATATCTGGGGGCACAGTAAATGTAACAGCAGATAGTGATGGTATTCAGGGAGAAACGGATGTGACCATTACAGATGGAATCGTTACGATAGACGCAGTTGGTGATGGTATAGTTTCTGTGACAGGTACTGTGAACATAGAGGGTGGTACTGTTGATGTAATTTCAGGAAATGATGGTGTGCAAGCAGAAGCAAATTTATATATGAGCGCAGGAAAAGTGTTAATTCAATCTGGTGGAGGAAGTTCTAATTCTGTAGGTTCTTCGACGGAATCTTTCAAGGGAATAAAAGCAGTAAATGATATTGAAATATCTGGTGGAACAGTTGAGATAAATTCGGCCGATGACTGTATTCATGCAAATTCAAATGTTATTATTTCAGGTGGTAGCATTACAGGTTCCTCAGGCGATGATGGCATTCATGCAGATACTGATGTAACGATTTCTGATTCGTCTTCTGTAACTATAACAAAGAGCTATGAAGGATTAGAGGCTACTAACATTAATCTTAAAGGTGGTACAATATCTGTAAAGGCTTCT
The DNA here is from genome assembly GCA_045580735.1 of Candidatus Egerieisoma sp. Classification (GTDB taxonomy): domain Bacteria; phylum Bacillota; class Clostridia; order UBA1212; family UBA1255; genus Egerieisoma. Next base: position 9,100 of record JAZNOJ010000083.1, read on the forward strand.
GATGATGGTATAAATGCTGCTGGAGGTAATAATTCATCCTCTACAGGAAGTAATAGACCAGGACAAGGAAGCTTTTCAGGCTCAACAGGAAGTATAAATGTTTTAGGTGGAAATGTATATGTTAATGCTTCTGGAGATGGAATAGATGCAAATGGTACTATTAATGTGTCAGGAGGGGAAATAGCAGTTTCTTGTCCTACTACAGGTGATACATCGATAATTGATTTTGATTCTTCTGCTACAATTACAGCAGGTAGCTTTATAGGAACAGGCTCATCTAATATGGCTCAAAATTTTTCAGGGACCACACAAGGCTCTATAGCAGTAAAAGTAGGCAATCAATCAGCTGGAACAGAGATAGTAGTTAAGGATTCAAATGGTAATGTGTTGATTAGCAGAGTTGCAGATCAAAATTATAATTATATAATAGTGAGCTGCGTGGGTCTTAGTCAAGGAAGCAGTTATACAGTTACGGCAGGAAATTATTCAGGGAGTGTAACTTGTGGAGCAAACAATAGTGGAAACACGGGTGGAAATATGAGACCAGGTGGAAGATAAAATAGTTGATTTTATTCAAATTTGATGCAGGAGAATGGATTATTCTCCTGCATTTTTGTTTTATAAATTTTTTCTTGAATAATATTTTCGGGATGTTATAATTAAGAGGTATAATTAATATTCGGAGGTATGGTAGTTATGGATATAAAAATTACAAAAACAACATCACCAAAGCAAAAGCCAACAGATGAAAATTCACTTGGTTTCGGTAAATTATTTACAGATCATATGTTTATTATGAACTATACAAAGGGCAAGGGCTGGCATGATGCAAGAATTGAGCCATATGCACCTATTGCACTAGATCCTTCTGCTATGATTTTCCATTATGGACAAGGTATATTTGAGGGAATGAAAGCATATAAAACTCCAGATGGAGAAGTTCTTCTTTTTAGACCTCAAAAGAATTTAGAAAGAGCTAATATTTCAAATGAAAGACTTTGTATTCCTGCAATCGATGAGGAATTTGCTCTTGAAGCATTAAAAAAATTAGTTGACATTGAAAGAGACTGGATTCCTGAAGCACCTGGAACATCACTTTATATTCGTCCTTTCATAATTGCGACAGACCCTTATCTAGGTGTTAAGCCGGCAGAAACATATCTCTTTATGATCATACTTTCTCCTGTTGGTGCATATTATCCTGAAGGCTTAAATCCTGTAAAGATTTTTGTAGAGGATGATTACGTACGTGCAGTAAAGGGTGGTATAGGCTTTGCTAAAACTCCGGGAAATTATGCTGCAAGCATAAGAGCTCAGGAAAAAGCCTACGAAATGAAATATACACAGGTTCTTTGGCTTGACGGTATTGAAAGAAAATATATTGAAGAGGTTGGTACCATGAACGTATTTTTCGTTATTGATGGAGAGGTAATTACTCCTGCTCTTAACGGAAGTATATTAGCTGGTGTAACGAGAGATTCTTCAATTGCACTTTTGAAGAGCTGGGGATATAAGGTTACAGAAAGAAAGCTTTCTATCGACGAAGTTTATGAGGCTCACAAGGCAGGAAAACTTGATGAGGTATTTGGTACAGGTACAGCTGCAGTTATTTCACCTGTAGGAGAGCTTAGATGGGAAGATAAATTAATGACAATTAATAATGGTGAAATTGGTAAAATTTCACAGAAGCTGTACGATTCTATTACCGGAATCCAATCAGGTAAGCTCGAAGATACAATGGGTTGGACAGTTAAGGTTTAATCCAAGAATCATAAGAGCTTTGCAATTAAATTATATAAATTGCTTGATAAAAAGCGGTGTTCTTCTATTTAATGAAGTAACACCGCTAAATTTATATTCGAAAAAATTATGAATTTTATAATGTTATTTGAACGTTTTCAGGAAGTGTGTGCTTTTTACCTTTCCATATTAGTGTTCCTCCTGGAACTGTAGCTTTTACACTAAGCTTGCCTTCTTTTGTATATTCTACAAAAACTTTACCATTTGGCAATGGAACAGAACCTTTTATTGTTTTGTATTTTCCAAGATTTGGAGCAACTGTAAATGTATTATAACCAACAGAAGAAGGGGATACACCAAGACAGTACTTGCCTAAAAGGTAAATTGGACCACTGCCCCACGCATGACACTGTGAGCAACCATACTTCATGCCATACATTTCGTAATGCTCAGTTCCGTTTCTTTCGGGAATATATTGTTCCCATATGGTTGTAGCACCTTGTTTTACTATTCCACCCCAATAAGCTTCGAACTTTTCTTGCATATGAACAATGTCACCCATTTTACAATAAGCAATTAATTGGAAAAATTCAAAATATGGAGTAGTAATATGTTTGATTTTATCATTTTTCAATACGTGTGTATATATACTTTTTGCTTTTGTTTTACATACAAAATCATACATAATTGCAAATATATTTGCGTGTCTTGTTACATTATTTCGACCAGATGTGTAACAGTCAATAAATGCACCTTTTTCATCAGACCAAAAGTCCTTTATTATTCTTCTTTTTAATGTAGAAGCGCTTTTGGTATATTTAAATGTATCTTCTTCATTCAATTCAGCAAGGGTTGCCATGGAATTTTTTGTTTCCCAATAAAGTATTTGCTCAGCACATAAAGGACCTGATTTGTCCATTTCTGACCAGTCAATAAAAATCCAATCTCCAGGACGCAAGCGTATATAATCATTTTCATCTGTCCTTGATGATATAAAATCATATAATGCCTTTACTCTTGGCCAAACAAATTTGATAAATGACAAATCACCTGTATTGAAATAATATTCTTTTATAGCTATTATTAGGTACATTGAATAATCATTTATTGTATTAATATGTTGCTCGTAAGGTGGCTTGCCTAAAAGTGCAAGAATTGTTCTTTTTGTTAATTCATTGTCGAAAAAGAGATAATTATTTGCCATATATGATTGGTAGGCATCTCCTGACCAAACCCATCTGTCACGTTTGATGCCATCAAGGAAGAATTCCCTTGAATTTAGATGGAAGGTATACGCACAAATATTCCAAATGTTTTCAATTTCCGGATTATTACAGGAGAAGGAGGCTTTGTATTCAAGAGGTAAATACTCATAATCCGCATATACTTTTAAATTTTCAGCCTCTTTACCTATTATATTTACATACCTAAATGCTCGTCCGCTTAAATTATATGAATCTTTTCCATATGCTTTGGTGAATACAAGCGTATGCTCTGTATCAGTAGCTTCTTCTAGGGATTCACCGTAAAATATTTGATACTCTTCTGTTGGAAGTGCATTTCTTATATTTAGAATAGCAAATAATTCTTTGCCAAAATCCAATACCAAGCTTCCAATGTTTTTTGTTATTGAGACAGGCTTTATTTGTTCGTATTCAAACTTAAAAACCTCTGGATTATCATTCTGACTGAAATATTCAGGATACGAGCCTACAGGCATTACATCACTTGTTAAATGAGTGCACATCCATGTTTCATCTGTTTTTAAAAATTCACTGTTTATATATATGCAAGGAAGACCTACTGCATTTCCTAACACAAAAACTTCTATAGAGTGTGTGCCTGGTTCTACATAAGTAATTTCTTCTAGTCTGTGACGTTTACCATCAAGTGAAACATATCCTTTTCCGTGTGCTTTTACTGAAAAAGAGGATTTTTTTGTTGACGTAAAACTTTTTCTAAAGCTTACATTGGGGTAAGGTGTAGATAAATCCCAAAAATGTGGAAGATCAATACCAAATTCTTCTCTTCTAGAGTGTAATTGAATTGAATGATATAGTTCAAAATCACCCATTACCCAAATCCATTTGGCTTTGTTGTTCATTCTTAATTCATTTCCTTTCGTGCGTGTTGTGTAATTCAACCTTATTTTAACATTTTTTCTTGTTTATTTCAACAAAACAATGTGATGTTTTTTCTATAACTTTAAAGATCTTATATTATGATTTTTAGTTGAATTAATAAGTAAAATATGTTAGAATATAAAAAAGTATGAAAAAAAGATTAATAAATTATTATCTTCGTAATACGGAATTTTATTCAAAAAATACTTTTGAGTTTTTGTTCGTACGTTTTAAATTTTATTTAGGGGTAGTTTATATGAGTATTAAACGTTTTTTTAGTATGTTTTTGGCAATAAGCATTTTATTGTCTTGTTGTCTTGGTACGGAAATTAGTATTTTTGCAGCATCACCAACGGTAAAGGTGTCGACTGTAAATGCTGAGCCTGGGGAAACTGTTGTACTAGATGTTAGTATCTCAAATAATCCAGGAATATCCGCTATTTATATCGGTATACAATATCCAGAAGGAGTTGTATTAAGTTCTGCGGTGGATAAAAAAATATTGAAATCAGGTCTTTTTTCTACTGATTATTCAAGTGGATTTATAATGTCGTGGGATGATTCAGCGAGTCAAGAAGCAATGACTGAAAATGGTGCAATAGCTACGTTGACATTCAATGTTTCAAGCAATGCAAAACCAGGTGATTATGCTATAGATATATTTTTTCCTTATGGAGATTATAGTATTCTTGATAGTGATTTAAATAATGTGATATTCAGCACTGTTTCGGGAAATATTCACTTATGTGATCATAAGTTTACAAAATATACATCTAATGGAAATGCAACATGTACCAAGGATGGTACCAAAACTGCTAGCTGTGATAATGGCTGTGGCAAGAAAAATACTATTACAGATGTAGGTTCGAAGATAGCACATAAATATACATCTTATACATCAAATAAAGATGCGACATGTATAGCAGATGGAACAAAAACAGCATTATGTGATTATGATTGTGGAAATAAAAATACTGTTACAGAAGTAGGTTCAAAGATAGCACATAAATATTCATCTTATACATCGAATAATGATGCGACATGTACGGCAGATGGAACTAAAACAGCATTATGTGATTATGGTTGTGGAAATAAAAATACTGTTACAGCAACTAATACAAAGCTTGGACATTCATTTGCAAATTATATATATCAAAATGATGCAACATGTCAAAAGGATGGAACAGAAAAAGGAACATGTATCAGATGTGACGCCACAAATGTACGAACAAAGGCTGGCACAAAAACTAGTCATGTTTACACGAACTATAAGAGCAACAATAATGCAACCTGTGAAAAAGACGGAACAAAAACTGGTACCTGTAAATATGGTTGCGGAAATACAAATACAATTACGGATTCAGGTACAAAGCTAGGACATTCGTTTAATAATTATGTTTACAATAACAATGCTACATGTACTAAAAACGGAACAGAAACTGCAAGCTGTGATAATACCGGCTGTAAAGTAACAAATGTGCGAGAAAAAGAAGGAACACAGCTTCCGCACAAATATACAAAATATACATCAAATTCAGATGCAACATGTAAGGCAGATGGAACTAAAACAGCATTATGTGATTATGGATGTGGAGCAACATCAACGATAAAAGATCCCGGTTCTATGCTTGCACATACGTATACAAATTATACATATAATGGAAATGCAACATGTGAAAAGGATGGCACAGAAACAGGTAAATGTAGCTGTGGAGCAGAAAATACAAGAACCAAAACAGGCTCAAAGCTAGGCCATT
>JAZNOJ010000084.1:0-20714 GCA_045580735.1 Candidatus Egerieisoma sp.
GCATGTTGGGAAGTCCTTACCTGTCTGCTCCTTAACTGCAGCCTTGAAAGCAACTACCAACTCCTTCAAATCCTCAACTGTAAGATCTGTATCCATCTTAACACCACGCTTCTCCTTCTGAGCATCGATCAATACCTCGAATGGATCGTGATCCTCCTTTGATACTGGCTTCATACCGAGAACAACATCACCGTACATCTGTACGAAACGGCGATATGAATCCCATGCAAAACGTGGGTTATTAGATTTAGCACCCATAACCTCAACAACGTCTTCGTTAAGACCAAGGTTAAGAATTGTATCCATCATACCAGGCATTGAAGCGCGTGCACCTGAACGAACAGAAACGAGGAGCGGATTTTCCTTATCGCCAAATTTCATTCCTGCAGTTTCTTCCAATTTGTCAATGTACTCCATAATTTGAGCCTGGATTTCATCATTAATCTTTCTGCCATCCTCGTAATACTTTGTACATGCCTCAGTAGTAACTGTAAAACCCTGAGGTACAGGCAAACCGATACGTGTCATCTCAGCAAGGTTAGCACCTTTACCGCCGAGCAATTCTCTCATTTTGCCATTGCCTTCTTTGAAGCTGTAAACATACTTAATACTCATGTTTAAATAAACCTCCTATAAAATTTTAATATATGTCAGCAATTAAAACTCTTTATTAGAATTCCATTTGCTTTGTAAGCCATTCTTCAATACCATCAATAGGTAAACGAATTTGTTCCATTGAATCACGGAAACGAACTGTAACAGCATTATCTCCTGGATTTCCATCCTCACCCTTTGTTTGGAAGTCATATGTGATACAAAATGGAGTACCTATTTCATCTTGACGTCTATATCTTCTTCCAATAGCACCTGCTTCATCAAATTCACAATTAAATGTTTTTGACAAGCGCTCATAAAGAGTATATGCATCGTCAGAAAGCTTCTTAACAAGCGGAAGAACTGCAACCTTAACAGGTGCAATAGCAGGATGGAAACGAAGAACTGTTCTACTATCTGCCTTTCCGTCCTTTGTAAGATCCTCTTCATCATAAGCCTCACACAAAAATGCAAGTGTAACACGGTCTGCACCAAGTGATGGTTCAATACAATAAGGTGTATACTTTTCATTTGTCAAAGGATCAAAATAATTCATTTCTTCCTTAGCATACTCTGTATGTTGCTTTAAGTCATACTCTGTTCTATCAGCTATTCCCCAAAGCTCGCCCCAACCAAATGGGAAAAGATATTCAAAGTCAGTAGTTGCTTTACTATAGAAAGCAAGCTCTTCTTTTGCATGATCACGAAGGCGAAGATTTTCATCTTTAATTCCTAAGTTCAAAAGCCAATTATGACAGAAAGTTCTCCAGTAATCAAACCATTCAAGGTCAGTTCCTGGCTTGCAGAAGAATTCAAGCTCCATCTGTTCAAACTCTCTTGTTCTAAATGTAAAGTTTCCTGGAGTAATTTCATTTCTAAATGATTTACCAATCTGTGCTATACCGAAAGGAACCTTCTTGCGGCTTGTCCTTTGAACATTTTTAAAGTTAACAAAAATACCTTGAGCTGTTTCAGGTCTAAGATACAATTCTGATTGAGAATCCTCCGTAACACCTTGAAATGTCTTAAACATCATATTAAACTTTCTGATGTCTGTCCATTCACAGCTACCACACACAGGGCATGGAATATTGTGTTCACGCATATATTCTGTCAGTTTTTCATTTGCCCAACCATCAACAGCTATATCAATGCCGTTTTGGATATTCCAATCCTCAACTATTTTATCAGCTCTATGTCTGCTTTTACATTTTTTACAATCAATGAGAGGATCATTAAAACCTGCAACGTGTCCAGATGCAACCCAAACCTTTGGATTCATAAGTATTGCACAGTCAACACCTACATTATATGGACTTTCTTGTACAAATTTCTTCCACCATGCTTTTTTTACATTATTCTTAAGCTCTACTCCTAAAGGACCGTAATCCCAGCTATTAGCCAAACCACCATAAATCTGTGATCCTGGATAAACAAAACCTCTGTTAGTCGCCAAGGCAACAATTTTTTCCATAGTTTTCATATTATTTAATGCCTTCTTTCGTTCTTTCGTATGTAACCTTACCTTCACTAATTTCATTAACTGCTATGGTAACAGGCTTATTGCTTGTACATACAACACGGCTTTCAGAGCCTGCAGTTATCTGTCTAGCTCTTTTAGCTATTTCCATTACTAATGTATACCTGTTGTCAACTTTTTCAAGTAAATGCGGAATTGCCGGATAAATCATACATTTTCTCCTTTCAGATTCAATTCATTAATAATATTAACATTCCTTCTATATAAAGACGCCTCTGCAGATACAATTCCCAAAAGCGTTTTACTTGCCTCTTCAAGAACATCATTGATAATAATATAATCAAACTTATCTGCACATGGAATTTCTTTTTCAAGTGCCGTTTGAATTCTACTTTCAATTTGCTCCTCAGTTTCCCTCTTACGCAAATGCAAACGTCTACGAAGCTCATCAATTGACGGCGGCAAAACGAACACACTTACTGCATCCTCCGGGAAAGCTTCCTTAACTGCTATTGCTCCTGCAATAGTCAAATCAAGAAGTAAATCATCACCTGCTTCAATCTTTTTTAAAATTTCACTTTTTAAAGTTCCATAACGATTGCCGCAAAAATAATCCCACTCTAATATTTCACCAGACTCTACAAGGGCTGTAAATTCTTCGTTTGTCTTATAATAGTAATTAACACCCTCTGCTTCGCCATTTCTCATTTCTCTTGTTGTAGCCGATGTAACATAAGATAAATTTTTATTCAAGCTTCTTGCTTCATTAATTATACTGTTTTTACCGCAACCAGATGGTCCCGACACTACCGTAATAATTCCTCTGTGCTTCAAATCATTTACCTCCCTGCTCCAAATCATCGTTTTTATCAAGTCTATTTGCAATTGTTTCAGTCTGCAGAGCTGACAAAATAACATGATCACTGTCCATTATCATAACCGACCTTGTCTTCCTACCGCAAGTAGCATCAATACACATAAAACGATCCTTACTTTCTTGTATAATTCTTTTAACAGGTGCAGAATCAGGACTAACAATTGCTAAAACTCTATTTGCTTGTATTAAATTTCCATAACCAATATCTAAAAGCTTCATAAATTACTCCAAGTTTTGAAGCTGCTCACGTAGCTTTTCTATCTCGCTCTTTAAAGCAATAACATTATTTGTTATTATAATATCATTAGCCTTTGAGCCTATCGTATTAACCTCTCTGTTCATTTCCTGGACAATAAAATCAAGCCTTCGTCCAATACTCCCATCAGAGTTAAGTGCATCATAAAATTGCTTAATATGGCTGTCCAATCTAGCAATTTCCTCATCAATACTACACTTATCGGCAAACATTGCAACCTCCGCAGCAATACGCTGCTCATCAACCATTCCCTTTTCAATAAGCTCTGAAAGACGCAATGAAAGCTTTTCTTTATATTCTACAGGAACCATCGGACTTCGTTCTTTAACATTTTCAAATAAGCTCTCCACCTTTGATAAAATTGTTTCGAGCTCTAGCTTTAGCTTTGAGCCCTCAATTTCTCTCATTGCAGTAAGATTGATAAGCGCATTATTTAATGCCTCACTTAAATGTTTCCATATGAAATCCTGATCAAGCTCCTCTTTAAATTGCACAAAAGCATCAGGAATCTTAAAAAGTAATGATGCATCGGGTTTGAAATGATAATTAAGATTAGATGATGACGCATCAATCGCTTCAAAATATGCCGAAACAACCTTTTCATCAACAACTATTTTCTTGTTCGACTCCGACATATCTGAAAATGTTATATAAACATCCGTCTTACCTCTGCAAATGCTTTCTTGAAGTACAGCTCGAATTTTATCTTCTAAACACATTAAATCACGAGACATTTTTATCGTGTAATCAGAATATCTATGATTAACAGTCTTAATCTCAACTATGCACTGTGTTGTATCTGTCTTACATTCTCCTCGGCCAAAGCCTGTCATACTTCTAATCAAAAAAATCTACCTCGAAACATTACTACTAAATACAGCCCACACTGTATCTAGGTTATTATAGAAGATTCACACGGAAATTTCAACAATAAATTTTTAGTTTTTTTATATCATAGGCTACTACATGCTCTATCCATATCATATGAAAGCAATCTTATTTCATTTATCGAGAACCCTCTGTTAGAGCGTAATCTAATATTATTTTTTATTTCCATAATATGACAAACGATAGACTTTTGAAGCTTTTGTGACTTAGACATAAGCCCCTTTTTATCAAGCATAATAAAAATATCATTTATGCCAGTTTCATTTCTACACGATATACAAATATCATTTAAATCTTGAATTATCTCATATGAAGGCTTGTTAAAATTACTTTCTAAAAAAAACAAAAAGCTAGATACATAATCATTCTTCCCATAAGAATCCGGATATTCAAATTCCAACAATTCATATATACTAAATTCCGAATAAAATGGTTTATTACCTTGTTTATTTAAAAGCTCATAAAAAGATGGTAAAGGATTAACCTTTGTCACACAATTTCTTGTAGAAATTTTTACGTAATCCCGTGACACAAAGCTGTCCAAATACACAGCAACATTAAATTCCTCACGCATGTCTGCAAAGCTTATTGCACAGTCGCAAAATTCTTGAAAGGAAATCTCTTTATCAAATTCAAATGCGTCAACCAATTCATTTTTGTCATCAATTTCTGAAAATATTTTATACGCATTTTCAAACGATATAACTCCATAAAGATTTGTCATCGCAGCCACACAACTGTTTATAACAGCTCTTCTACTAAGCTTATTATACATTTTTCGTTCTTTATTTTTGAAAATTCTTTGAATTTCATCTGAAAACTTAAAAAATCTTTTATCTGAATATTCAATATAATAAGAAAGGCCCATATCATACCAATAATCAGACCCTTTATATTCCAAATCAAAATTCATATCTGCAAAATAAAGAAAATCATAAAACTCTGATAATGTAATATCATTTATCAGTGCCATCAATATTCTTTCATTTTTTAAACTTTCGGCCAAATAATGAAGCTTAATATCTTTTACCATTCCGTCATTTAGTGTATTTTGAATACCAAGTCTTGAAGCATATTTTTTTATTCTCTTGTAGCTTTTAATAATACTATCTTTATCCTTTGTATATAATCGTTCTAATAAATCAGCCATGCAGATTTCCTTCCTTTCGGTATTTTCCGACTTCTGCAGGCTGCATATAAGTATTTCGAAAAGCAAAAATCAGTAGGAGTATATTACAACACTCCTACTGATTTTGCAACTTTCAAATTATTTCCCGGGAAATAATTTCGACAATTTTAATAAACACCCTTTAAAATCACATCATCAATTCCAACTCCTGTTTTCTCCATAACTGCCGAAGCAATTGCAGACGCTTCATTTTCATCTATCGATTCAGCTAATACAGTTATGTAAACAAGTTCGTTTTCGATTCTCACAAAAACATCAGAATATCCTCTTGCAGCAACAGCAGTTTCTGCAGAAGTTTCCATATCCTCAATATGCTCAAGCTCTTGCATTTTTGCTACCGCATCTGCCACAGACGATTCCTCAACAGAATCACTTTCAATTATATTGTTACACGTATCTTCCAAATCACTTCTTTCGTTAATCTTATTAAGTCTTAAGGCAGCAAAATATTCATCTGCATCTTGAACCTTTAATACACCCATTCCCTCATCTGTTATATCACTACCGGAAACATCAAGAGCATCACCACTTTCACTAATTATCACATCGCTATTATCTGATTTCGAAGCACTTGCTTCATCAACATTAGAATTTAAAACTATAGCCACCACCAAAAGTGATAAGCATATACCAAGTGCAACTAATTGTTTTGTTTTCATATTCATATTTTTAAGCTTTTCTAAAAATTTTCTTTTCATTTTTTTGCCTCCTTAAATTATTATATTAAGTTATATGCTATTTTTTAACCTATTATGCTGATTTTTGAGCTAGAAATATCATAAAGCGCCATAATAGCCTCTAAAATATTTTTCTTTTCCACATTGCTCACACCTCCCTTAATACATATGGCAACACCCTCTATTTCAGGTGCATTTTCACTTGTGCAAAAAACACTTTCGTTTCCTTGGGAATCTTTAATTATCACTACATTTTCCTCTAACACATCTTTATTTTCTCTTGCCGAGGTTCCCTCCTCTACACTTTCTTCTATTATTGAATTATCTTTTTTAAAATTAGTTGCAGGATATAGCTCACCATTTGATTTCACATGAACAGCTACTGAAGTTTTACCTAATCCTTCATAACTTGAAAGCAAATACTCAATTTGTTTTTCATATTTATCTTCATAAAATTTCCCTGATAAATCCGCCTTAACTTCATTATTTACAGTTTGATATCTATCATTATTTTCATTTTTTTCTTCCATAGAGCTTTCAAAAAAGCCGCACACCAAAAGCATTACAATTCCCGTCAAAGCTATTGCTGCCTCAAATTTAAATAATTTCAATTTTTTCTTATTAAATTTTTCCTTCATCTTATTCACTCCCACCGTATTTTTATGTATTTATCACTTACACCCGTAAAATTATTTATAATCTCTTTGACTATCTTTTCATCTTCCTTCATATCTTTTTCATTATCTGATTCATTCTCAACATCTATAGAAATACCATTTCTGTCTATCACAATTTCAGGTATTTCTACTCTATTAATGTTTCTATTTTCTTCTTTAGCATTAGCGCTAACAGCAACTACGACATTAATCACCTTGCCAAACTCTTCGTTTTTCTCATCACAATTTACTGTTATGTTAATATCCCTTAAAGCATAACCCTTTTCACTTAATTTCCCTTTAATTTCTGTTTCAAGACGCTTTTTATATGCATTAATAATTTCATCATAGGTACTATAATCATCTTGCTTTACTTGTGAAACAAGAATATTCCTTTCTGCCTCAATAAAATATTTTTTATTTAACAGCTCATTTTTAGCAAGCCTAATAGGTGGCAAAATAATTGTCACAAACATAAATCCCATTGCAACTAAAGCAGCACTTTTAATTCTACCATTTGGAATTATGTAACTTATAATATTTAATACAACCGCTGTAGCACAAACCTTTATTATCCATCCGTACAATTATTTAACCTCCTTTTAATATTGAAATTAAAATCGCTATATTCATGATGCACATAACACTCATTAAAGCTGTTATTCCTGTAATCATCATATACGAATCACCTACACTAGTGACAGTCTGTGTAATTCTTACATCTGCAACAGGTCTTATTAAAATCGCAGCTATTCTATAAGTAATTACATTCAAAGCCATTTTAATACAGGGTGCTGCAGCTATAGATACGATTGAACCTATTGCCGCTATACCCGCAGTTCCCTTAATAACCGCCGCACTCGCAAAAACCATATCTGCACTTTCAGCAAGATATCTGCCAACCACCGGAATCATTGCACCCGTATATTTTAATGTTCTCGACGCAAGACTTGCCTTAGCTCCACTTAAAGCACCCGATAATGTTGCCGTACATGAAAAAATTAACATCATTATTCCAAGTCCCCAATTAAATATAAATCGTACCATTCCCTTTATGCCACTCAAATTGAAGCGCCCGCTAATGCCCTCACATATTCCCAGCGAGGTATACATTATTGTCAACGGCAGAAAAATTTCCGATAACAACATAGCCACAACCTGCGTCAGTGTAAAAAATGTTACTATTCCACCTTGCCCTAAATCAACAGCCCATAAGCTTGGCAATGTGCTCATCATGAGATTTCGTATATCCTCAATCGTTTTCGAGGATTCATTCACAACAACCAAAATGTTTTGAATCAAAGGTACACTAATTAAGCATATTGCAGCGAAAGACATAATGTCATTATTTTCGCTTTGAATCACTTGAGTTATAATTGCACTAATGTAGCTGATCGACAAAATAATGATTAATATACCAGCTCCAGTTTTAGCATAATTGCCAAATTCATTACTAATTACTGATAAAATTTCCTCCTTCAAAGCTTTCACCCACCTAATGCCTTTACAGCCTCAATTAGCATAGTTGCCCATGGTACAGCTAATAAAATTATATATATTCTACCCGCCATTTCTATTTTTGAAGCTACCGTGCCTTCTCCCATATCTCGACATAGTGTCGCTGAAAAATCTGCAATAAAGGCAGCACCTGTGATTTTTAATATATTTTTAATGCTTTCATTTTCTATTTTAGTATCATTCAATAAATCTTTTACAGCATCAATTGCACCATCGGCCATACCTATGATTGCAGCTAGCAAAGCTAAAGAACCTGCAACACAAATCAGCGATGTAATTGGACTATGTATACCTTTAAACAACAGCATTAAAATCGCAACAACTACGCCAGTAAGTGCTATCTTTAATAGCGATTCCAAATTAATCACCCCGTATATCAAACTCAATATTCTTATCTTTAAAAGCTATCCAAAAAAGCCCTTCAATATTGCAAAAAGATCCTTTATTTCGCTTGATATCAAAAGCATTGCTATTATCAAGCCAGCTATTGTAACAAGTGTAGCTTGTTCATCTCGTCCTGCTTTATTCAAAATAGGATTTATTATTGCAACAATAATTCCTATTCCCGCAATTTTAAAAATCAAATCTATACCCATTACTTTACCCTCTTAAAAAAGTATTATTATAATAGCTGCAGCTACAGCCATTGCAATTTGAACAGCATGCTTACCCTCTGATGCTTGTATTTTTAATGCTTCATTTTCAAGCTCACTTAACCTTTTTATTACGTTTTGAATATGTAGCGATTGCCTTTGTACACTAGCAATTCCTAATGCTTTTCCAATATCTTTAATACAATCACAATCAAGCTCATTTAAAAAAGACATTTCTTCAAAATAAACATCACATGCTTTTGTCCATGCACCTTCAAAGCTCCCATAATTTTCCTTTAATTTATCTGCCGCTATATTCCATAAATCATTACCTTTTTCCAACGGAAAAAATTTATTTGAACACTTACGCATTACATCTTCTAAAAGCATATTTTCTATTACTATTGCATCATCTGCGTATTTTAAGCTTTCTTGAAATTGCTTTAATATATTCCTTCTGGTTTGGTATTGTTTTTTTATCTTATTTCCAATCAAAAAACCACTAATTAAAATCAATACAGAGCCAATAAGTTTAACTATAAATACCATTTTCAAGCACCCCTCTAAATATTTAGATAGCTTCCTTTTGTATAATCTTGCTAATTGTACCTGGTTCACAAGTCGCACTTAATATAATGTATCTTTCAAATGTACCAGCATTTATTATCTCTGCAATTTCTGTTCTCTCCTTCAGATCAAGAATGGAAGCTCCGTGTGCTGTTGCAATCAGCTTTACTCCTGCGTTAACTGCACTAGCTATAGATTTACTATCTCCCTTTCCACCAATCTCGTCAGTAATAATTATTTCGGGAGCCATAGCTCTTATCATCATAGATATTCCTTTTTCCTTCGGGCAAGCATCATATACATCCGTCATCAATCCAACATCATTTGAAGGTACTCCATTATAGCAAGCTGCAATTTCTGAACGTTCATCAATTATTCCTATACACGCTCCCTTAAAAAATTTTGTTTTCCTACCCAAACTTCTCGCTAAATCCCTTATAATTGTTGTTTTACCACAAGCAGGAGGAGATATTATTAATGTGTTATATATTTCTTTTTGATTTTTAATAATGTGTTTAATTATTTCACTTGCGCAACCTACAACCTGCCTCGATATGCGTATATTAATACTAGAAACCTCATATACAGTGCCATCCGGAAGCATTTTGCCCGCAATGCCAACTCTGTGACCACCTTTTAATGTTATAAAGCCATTTTTTAAATCCTCTTTGTATGCATATAGTGAATTTCTACAAATACCAGAAAAAACACTATCAATTTCTTCCCTTGCAATTATATATCCACCATGCTCGTCTGATTGACTTGAATATTTATCTAAAAAAACATTTTTTCCTTTACCATCTAAAGTAATACATATAGGTAAGCCTGTCCTTAAACGAATCTCACTTGCATGCTCTATATACATCTTCTCGGTATTGAATGCCTTTTTTATTATTTGAGCACAAAGACTTCCACCCAATCTGTCTGCTATTTCCGAATTAAATTTTTTTATATCCACAAGTTTTCCTCCTTCATCACCTATTCTTACTTTATTTGTAAATATATATGAAATTAAAAATATAATTATTCCGTACAAGCTTAATTTGACTTTTTATACCACAGTGATATAATTTTTTCGAAATTATTATGTGAGGTTTTTTTTGTGAAATTCAATTTACATACACATACGTTCAGATGCCATCACGCAACAGGAACGGAGCGAGAATATATAAACAATGCTATTCTTTCTGGTATTGAGCTACTAGGATTTTCCGACCATATTCCTTGCCCTTTTGATGACGGTCACGAATCAAACTATCGAATTTATAAAAATGAAATAGAATTTTATTTTAAACATCTTAATTCTCTTAAAGAAGAATATTCTGATAAAATCAAAATTCTAATAGGCTTAGAAGCTGAATATTATCCTTATTACTTTGAAAAAATGCTAGATTTTGTACGTCCATACAAACCAGACTATTTAATTTTGGGACAGCATTTCACATATAACGAAGAAGATGGCTTTTATGCCGCTATTGCAAACAAAGACGATGACACTTTGGTTAATTATGTAGATCAATGTATAGAAGGCCTAAAAACAGGAAAATTCACTTATCTATGTCACCCAGACTTAATTAATTATCAAGGTGATGATAAAATTTACAATTTTCATATGAAGCGTTTATGTATTGCTGCGAAAAAGCTTAATATTCCCATTGAATTTAATTTTTTAGGCTTTAAAGAGCACAGACCATACCCTTGCAAGCGTTTTTTTGATATTGTTGCTGAAATTGGAAACGATGTTGTACTAGGTTGTGATGCTCATAAGGCGTCTTCTTTGCTAGTAGACAAAATCGAAAAAGAAGCCCTATCTTATTTAGGTACTTTTGGCATTACACCCATAAATACAATTAATATAAAATACTTAAATTGGTAATAAATATTAGGAGCTGTTTTTTACAGCTCCTTTCATAAAATATCTTATAGAAAATCTCTCATTTGAGTTATTAATTTTTCTTCAAGATTAATAAGACGCTTTGTAATATCCTTCGAAAACTCATCTGCTGCTTCGTATTCATTTAAATATTTATTTAACGATTTTACACCCATATTACATCCATCTGTCATCAAATCTGCAATTGTTTTATCAGAATCATTAATTGCGATTTTTACGTTTGTTTTAACCCATGACATTCCCTTTGCCATCAATGCAGGCTCTTTGCCATCATCATTAAACCTATCTAGCTGCTTTTCAATTTCATTTTGCAATTTATCGTGCTCTTTTTTACAATCCTGCAGAACACTTTTTAATTTTTCACAATGGACATAGTCAATCACTTCATTTATTGATTCTACCCCCATTTTCACACCTGCATCACATTCACGAAGTAATCTTATAGTATCTTGTTCAATCATATAACCCTCAACCTTTCAAATATTTTCAATTTTATATTGCTCTTTTACCATGAATATTATGCATAATTTCTTGACAAAGAAACACTCATAGCTTATAATTCAATAGTCGTTGTGACAAAAACATAATACGTATGGAGAAATCGCCTAGTCTGGTCGAGGGCGCACGACTGGAAATCGTGTAAACCGCAAAACGGTTTCGAGGGTTCGAATCCCTCTTTCTCCGCCAATTTTTGCACAATGCAACAGAAAACCCCGACAAAAAGTCGGGGTTTTTCGTTGCTTTGTTAAAACATTTTTATACTATGTATTTATACCGGGATAAGTTCTTCTTTCGCCTACTACAGGCTTATCATAAGATACTCCATTAAGCTGCGCTGTCGTTGATTCAATCATAATACTGTATATAGGAGAATACTCACCTGGATATACCTTAATATTACTTATCTTATCTAATACCTCAATGCCAGATATAACCTCTCCAATGGCTGCATATTTATTTTGATACGTTTCAGCTCCAGCATCATCCAATAAAACAAAAAAATCACCAGATGCAGAATTATAGTCATCCGCAACAAATCTATCAAGTGCAACTGTGCCACGCTTGAATTGAATATCATTTTGTTCGAAACCATTATCGATAAATTCGCCCTCTATCTCTGTACGAATTTTCTTCATCATCCATGGATCTCCAAAAGTTACAACACCACCAGCCAAAGCTTTTGAAACAGGGAAATCATTATATGTTCCATTCATAACGAAATCCAAAAAATAAGCAACAGAATTTGGAGCCTTTTCCGGATAAAGCTCGATCTCGATAGTACCGCTAATAGGATTACCCTCTGTATCCATATTTTTGTTGTTATCATCTATTACTATAGTAATGATAGGATTCTTATTGCTTGTATCCACACATCCTGCAAAACAAAAAATGACAGGTAAAATTATAAAGCCAACCACTATTTTTTTTATTAAGTCAAATCTATTCACTGTTATTCCTCATCCGGTTTTGTTAAAATCAAACTGTTATTTTCAATTTTAATACTAACGTTACTTTTTTCTTTAAGGCCAATTGCGTTCATGTAATTTTCTGGTAGGAAAAGACGTCTACGACCATCTATATAACCGTATTCCACATGAGAGCCTTGATCATGACCTGCAGTTGCATTCATTACTTCTTCACTTTGAAGGTCCATTTCCTCACGTCTTATAAATTCTGTTCCTATTCTTCCATCAGCAATCGTTACAACTCTTGGAACCATATGTGAAAGCTGTCTATCATGAGTAACAATAATAGTAGTCACACCTAAGTCGGTATTAACACTGTGAAATAAGTTCATAAGCTGAGCTGTGGTCTTAGTATCAACAGCACCTGTAGGCTCATCAGCTAAGAGAATTTTAGGATTATTTGCCAGTGCTATAGCTATAGCTACTCTTTGTTGTTCACCGCCTGACAATTCGTGCATTTTATTTTTCTTACGATGCTCTAATCCAACCATCTCTAAAAGCATATTTGCTCTGTTTAAATCAAGCTTTCCTGCCATTTGCATAACAAGCTTTACATTGTCAATGGCATTAAGATATGGAATCATATTTCTAGCTGTATTTTGCCAGACAAAGCCTATCGTTTCTCGCATGTAATTCATCATTTCTTTATCCGGAAGAGATAACAAATCAACACCATTTACAAGTATTTTTCCGGCTGTAGGTCTGTCCAAGCCTCCGATTATATTCATCAAAGTAGATTTACCACTACCGCTATTACCAATAATGGCAAGCATTTCGCCCTTCTCTACCTGCAAGTCAAGTCCTTGAAGTGCCATAACCTCAATATCACCAATTTTATACAATTTAACGAGGTTTTCGCAATAAACAATAGTATTATCTGACATCTATAATCACACCATCCTCCATTGTATAAATATAATCTGCAGCATCCATAATATTAACGTCGTGTGTAGTCATTATTATAGTAAGCCCCTTGCTTTTAACCAGATCCTTAAACATATCAATTACTCTAAATGAAGTCAATGTATCTAACTCAGACGTAGGCTCATCGGCTAACAAAAGAGAAGGTTCATGAGCAAGACCTCTGCCTATAGCTACTCTTGCCTGTTCTCCACCCGACATTTCTGCGGGCATATGATTTCTTCTTTCCTTTATGCCCATTTTTTCGAGCCACTTAACAGCCTGCTCATTTCTTTGAGAAGCCTTAACACCTGCAATTGACAGAGCAAACTCTACATTTTCAACTGCTGACATTTGAGCAATTAAAGCAGTGTTTTGGAAAATTATTCCATATTCTACACGCCTTAAATCATCACGCTGACTACTGCTCATGGATGTAATATCTTTATCCTTATAATATATTTTACCTTCTGTTGGTAAATCTACCGCAGCAATCATATTTAAAAGAGTAGTTTTTCCAGAGCCAGAACGACCACAAAGAATATTAAATGTGCCTCTTTTTACTAACATATCAACGCCCTGCACAGCATGTATTATTTCTGATTGTCTTTTAAAATCTCTTTTAACACCCTCGAGGCGTAAAATATAATCCTCCATAAATTTACTCCTCTCCTATTTTAACAGCTTCATTAATCTTTAGCTTGCTTATATATCTCGCTAAAACAATTACACCACACAAAATCATAATAGCTACGAGCACAAATATTTTTATATTGTCAATTGTATTATAAGAAAGCGTAAGTGGTAACATTGTTGTAAATGTTTTTTCTAAAACAGGTAAATACAAATACGACGTTAAGTATCCTATAAATATTCCCATTACAACCGCTACACCTGATGTCATCAAATGCTCCCAGAAAAGCATCATTGAAAGCTTAAATTTACTCAAGCCCATTGCCCTAAGTACACCATATTGAAGCTTTCTTTTTCTGACACTTATCAGCCAGTATAACAAAAATCCCATAAAGCTGATAATCATCGTGGCAACAAAGCCCATTGAGAATAAGCCATTTAGTGCCATTACAAGTGAATCTGATTTTTCTTTATTAAGTGAATTTTGTTTATCAGAAATTTCAACTACATTTTCAAGTAAACCATCCTTCTCCCAGCTCTTATAGATATCACTGCTTGAAGCATCATCTGCCTTTTTAAACCACAAATCATATGTCACCTTATCATCTAATGAAAGCAAATAATCCAAATTCATTACTATCATGTTGTCTGTCATTTCTGCATACTCATAATCTTCATAAAAAGTAGGCCAATAGTCAAAGGTTCCCAAAACATAACATGACATATCAGCTATAACAAGGTCATTTACTCTTGTTCCCTTGAAACTCACCTCTAAATTATCCCCTGCTTTTACATCACATGCCTCTGCAAGACTTGATGAAATCATAATTGCAGTTGGATATTCCTGAAGCTGATTAATATAATTGTACCAATGAACATCTTTATTAAAGGTCGATGGTCTTATCCATGAAACCTGAGAAAATTCATATGGTTCAATTGCCATAATACGAACATTTCTTTCCCATTCCACACTATAAGTATCTTTTGCATATGCTCTTTTAAGGTTAGCAACCTTAGTCATTGCCTCTACTCCATCAGCCTCCATAAAAGAATCAGATGAAAATGTTCTGTATTTTGCAGGCATATCAGACATAGTACCAGTAATTGTAGAACCATCCTCTGCTGTGTAAGTAACAACCGAATCAAGCTGCCAATCAGGCTTTACTACTATATCTGCTCCAATCTTATACTGTGCAATATCTTCAGCATTTGTATTAATAATACCTGCTGTATTTGAGCTATATATACCTATTGATATTGTTAAAATTAAAAACATTATCAAAAATCTGTTTTCATTTCCATTTCTTGACACTTGTATAAATGTTGCATACAAGGAAGGTGGCAAGCGCTTTTTAGTAAAATAATATATAACTTTTATAATGTATGGATATATTCTCAAAAATAACATTCCACATGCAAAAATAAAAACAGTTGATATAAAATATACCGTCATATCAGCTTCACCATCAGGTGTTATCAAATCCGTTCTCTTGTAAATATATAATAAATACAACGAAGCTGCGAGTAAAATAACATCCAAGAAAAGCTTTTCCCATAAAGGCTTATTTGTTCTTCTTGCTTTCTTTTGCTTATGGCGTACAATAGTAATCTTTGTTGCCTTATGAGCCGGAACTAAAACCATTATTGTGAAAACAATAGCCGCAATTAATGCATACAAATAAGAAACCGGAAGCAATGTCAGTTCGATATTACTTCTGTTTACAAACTCTAAAAAGCCATTTGCAGAACCAATCGTTTTCGCAAGAACATATCCTAGCGGTGGACCTAAAATTAACGAGCCTACCGAGATAATACCACATTCAAGGAAATATCTGTAAAAAATTTGCTTAGGATATGCACCACGACATTTAAGTGCTGAAATTTCATTTTTATCATCATCAATAACCATTTTAGCTACCATATATGTATAAAATAGTAGCATTACAATGACAGGAGCATTTAATATCCACATTGTAATTTCAAGTGTTTCACTTTTTCCTACATACTCTGATAGTGTTTCATTAATAGGTGCTGAAAAAGATGCTGTTCCTTCATAAAATTCAGAAAAATATTCATCAATTTCATTATAAACATCTAAATATGGTGCTAATTCGTTTTTCGAAAAGCCATACAAATCTACATTGTATCTCCATGCACCTATAGATATAGCTGAAATTCTAGATGGTGACATAAAATACTTGTTAAAGGCTTCAGGTGACACAAGAAAATATGTTTTCATTCCATCTGATATATCAGAGTTTCTCCAATAATCAACGTCGTCATAGTTTATTTCAAAAACCCCAACTACTTTTACTTTAACATCACCTGCTCCAGCGTTATACATTCTATTATTAAAAAAAGTATATTCCTGGTCCAAAACAATGCTATTTGAATTATATTCTTCCTTTGAGACTATAACCTCTAGAACACTATCCTTTACATCGTTTGAGTACATTCTTCCTTCTAAAATTTCGATATGCTCATCAATATTTGACAATGATTGTATTCTATAATCATAACCTATATTGATATTTTCCGTATACGGATATAGCTCTGTAACGGCAAGCTTTTCGTAGCAGTCCGTATATTTAAGCCCATGCTTTTCAAATATTCCGTCAATCTTATTGTGTGTATCGTAAACAACATCGTTTATCATTTGGTTTCCGTATACACCATTAAAGCTTATTCTTCCATACATTTCACCTGGTGAAAGGTAATCACCGCTTTCTACAGAATATTGATCCAGCTCTGTATTAAGCATTTTTCTCATTGCTCCGTCTGTATAAATCGGAATTGCAGCTAAAATAGAAGTTATAAGCAAAGAACCTAATGCAAGACAAAAGAAAAGCCATATATTATTCGCTATTTTTCTAAAAACAGAATTTAACATAGCTTATACACCATCATCCTTCTATAATTATATCTCCAATCTCAAGACCGTTTAATACCTGAGCCTGAGATGAAGTTCTGTAGCCAATTTCTACAGGCACTTCCTTTTTTAAATTAGTATTACTGTCTAACATATAGACAAAGGTTTCTCCGTTAAATTCATAAAGTGCAGATGTTGGAATAATAATACAATCTTCAATTGCAAACTCAACATAATCATATTTTACTGAAGAACCAATTAAAATACTCTCTGGTGGATTTTCCATCTTACAATAGTAATTAATAGAAGAAATATGTTCTAAGCCTGTATCATTTTTTATAGCATCAGTGCTAACAATAGTGCCTGTAAATGGCTCAGCACCTGGAACCTCATATCCATTTCCATCAAGCTGTGTAAGCTGTAGCTTTTCCCCTACCTTAAATTGAGCTGGTGTATAATCTGCATGTGACTCTGTTTTTTCGAATAGCACATAAGTATATTTAGGGTCCTCTGAATCAATTGCTATAATTGTGTCCCCACCTGCTATCTCTGTTGTAGAGTCAGCCGCCGTATACGCTGTATTTATGTATACAACCTTACCTGAAACCTTAGCATATAAAACAGTATTTTCATAAGCTTCCTTTAAATCATCGTACTTTAACTTCGCACTTTTATATTCAAGATCTGCTATTTCATATTCTGTTTTTGAAATACTTCCATTTCTATATAATGCAGTCTTCTCATTTAATTGAAGCTCCATTTTTTTATATTGTATTTCAGCATCTAAAAATTCATCCTCTACATCTGAATTTTCAATTTCAAAAAGCACATCACCTTTTTGAACATAATCACCCAATGCAACATGAATTTCCTTAAATTTACCTCCACTATGCTTAAATGAATGTTCTGTGTAATAAATTGATGCCACCTTACCTGTACCTGTTGAGGAACTTTTTAGTGTATCCTTTTTAACGGTATAAAAAGAATACTCTACGGGCTGAGGCGTATTAAGTGCTGGTATTTCCGGTTCTTCCTCTTCAGGAAAAATAGAACATCCCGTTGATAATATTAAGACCTGTAACAAACAACCAACCATTGCTAAAAATTTAAGTTTAAAATTTTTCATATTTATAAGCCTCATTTCTTTCTTAATCTGCGTTCTAATGCTTCCTTGCTAGCAACAGAATAACCATAAAAACCTAAATAATCTCCTAACGAATAATACTCTCCGTGGTTATATGCTACCAAATCAGCCTTTCTCATATCGATTGCACCTTTTTCATCGAAAAGCTCAGAGGCTACAGTAACATTTAAAATATCAGCAATAAAAAGATCATGTGTTCCAAGCTCAATGATCTGTCTAACCTTACATTCAAGTGAAGCGGGAGCTTCTTTTATAAGTGGAACACCTGTATCAATTCCCTTTATCTTTGTTAAATTCATCTCTTTGAACTTATCGACATCTCTTCCGGATTTCACACCACAATAGTCGCATTTTTTAATCAAATCACGTGATACTAAATTAACAGCAAATACGCCACTTTCTGCAATAATATCATGTGAAAATCTTTCTTTTCTAATAGATATTGAAAGCATAGGTGGTTCGGAATTTATTGTACCTGCCCATGCAAGCGTAATAATATTTGAGTTTTCCATTGTTCCGCATGATGCCATAACAACAGGAACAGGATTCAAAAAAGTCGAAGGCTTTATTCGAAGCTTTGAGTTTTGTTTGTTAATATTCATATTTTCACTCTCCAAGTTTTATATGATTCTATTCTACTACAACATCTATCACATGTTCAATAAATAAATGTGAATAAAGTAAAACATTTTCTTTACGAAAGAAAAAAGGTCCTACTTTAAGCAGGACCTTTCTAAAAGTCATTTATATATTAATAATTATCTCTCTTTTGGTAAGTTGTATGGAGATCGTGATGTGCCTGATGGCTTCCAGGAGCGCCATAATACTCATCATAAAGCTTCTTAATGAATGGATTATCATGTGACTTACGAATAGGAAGTGAACGATCCTCTTCATAGGTTGCTTTTGCTCTTTCAGCACGAAGGTCAACCCAGCTTCTAATGTTCGAAGGTTGGATAACTTGTCCGCCACCGTTTACACATCCACCTGGGCAAGCCATAACTTCGATGAAGTGATAATCAGCTTCGCCAGCACGAATCTTATTGAGGAGCTTACGAGCATTTCCAAGACCACTTACAACTGCAAGCTTAATGTCCATTCCTGCAACATTAACTGTTGCCTCCTTGATACCCTCAACACCTCTTACTGCCTCATATTCAATCTTATCAAGAGGAGCAGATTCACCTGTTAAAATATCAGCAACTGTACGAAGCGCAGCTTCCATAACTCCACCTGTTGCACCAAAGATAACACCAGCGCCTGAAGCATTTCCAAGAGGATTGTCAAAATCTGTATCCTCAAGATTAGCAAAATCAATGCCTGCTTCTTTTATCATTTGAGCAAGCTCTCTTGTAGTGAGAACTGCATCTACATCAGGATATCCTGAAGCGCTAAGCTCTGGTCTGTCTGCCTCGAATTTCTTAGCTGTACAAGGCATTATAGATACTACATAAATCTTTGAAGGATCTATATTTTCCTGCTTAGCATAATATGTCTTCATTACAGCACCAAACATTTCGTGAGGTGATTTACATGAAGAAAGATTATCGAGGAAATCAGGGAAATTATGCTCACAGAACTTAATCCATCCAGGACTACATGATGTAATCATAGGAAGCTTACCACCATTTTTAATTCTGTCTAAAAGCTCTGTACCTTCTTCCATAATTGTAAGGTCAGCCGCTGTATTTGTATCAAATACTTTGTCTACACCAAGTCTTCTAATAGCTGTAACCATTTTACCTGTAGGACGTGAACCGATAGGCATTCCAAATGCTTCTCCGATTGAGAAACGAACAGCTGGCGCTGTTTGGAATATTACATGCTTATCAGGATCAGCAATTGCTTTCCATACATTTTCAATTTCACTCTTTTCTGTAAGAGCTCCTGTAGGACATACAGCAATACATTGACCACAATTTACGCAAGGTGTTTCAGCAAGTGTCTTATTAAATGCACTACCTACAACTGTCTTAAAGCCACGCTCCATTGTATCGATTACGCCAACAGTTTGTACATTCTTACATACACTTACGCAACGGCGACAAAGAACACATTTGTCAGGATTTCTAACAATAGAAGGTGATGCATCATCAATTGGGTGATATGCTTTTTCTCCTATTTCTTCAAATCTGATATTAGTAACATTTAAATCCTTAGCAAGTGCCTGAAGTTCACAATTTTCTGAACGTGAACATGTCAAACACTGTCTGTCGTGGTTTGAAAGAATAAGCTCAAGTGTTACCTTTCTTGCTTTTCTTACCTTTTCAGAGTTTGTCAAAATTTCAAGACCCTCTGCAACAGGATAAACACATGCAGCCTGAAGAGCTCTTGCGCCTTTAATTTCAACAACGCACATACGGCATGCGCCGATTTCGTTAATACCCTTTAAATAACAAAGTGTAGGGATTTTGATGTTTGCGCTTCTTGCTGCTTCAAGAATAGTTGTACCCTCAGGAACTTGCATTGAAACGCCGTCTATTTTAATATTAACCATATCTTAAACCTCCGTT
>JAZNOJ010000085.1:0-2667 GCA_045580735.1 Candidatus Egerieisoma sp.
TCCTTTTTTTCATTCTCTCTTATATAATGAATAAATAATTCGTTAAATTGATTTCAAAGCGTTTTCAATATCAGCAATAATATCGTCAGAATGTTCGATACCAACTGAAAGACGAATAAGATCCGGTGAAACACCTGCTGCCTCAAGCTCAGCATCACTCATCTGTCTGTGTGTTGTACTTGCAGGATGAAGTACACAAGTTCTTGCATCAGCAACGTGTGTAACAATTGCAGCAAGCTTAAGTCCTTCCATAAACTTAACTGCGCCCTCTCTGCCACCTTTAACACCAAATGACACTACACCGCAGGTTCCGTTTGGCATATATTTTTTTGCTATGTCATAATATTTGCTGCTCTTTAAAGTTGGATAATTTATCCATGTAATACTTCCATCTTTCATACGCTCTTCGAGGTACTCAGCGACCTTTTGAGCGTTCTGTACATGGCGCTCAATTCTTAAGAACAATGTTTCTAATCCTAAATTTGTGTAGAATGCATTTTGTGGGCTTGCCATAGCTCCCAAGTCACGCATCAAATGAGTTCTCATTTTTGTTATATATGCTGCATTTCCAAAGTTTTTAGAATAAATCACACCATGGTAGCTCTCATCTGGAGTAGTAAGACATGGGAATTTACCATTATCCCAATCAAACTTACCACTATCTATTACGACGCCACCTATTGCGCAGGCATGTCCATCAATATATTTTGTAGTAGAATGTGTAACAATATCTGCTCCAAATTCAAATGGTCTGCAGTTTACAGGAGTTGCAAATGTGTTATCAATTATAAAAGGTACTCCATGTGCGTGAGCAACTCTGGCAAACATCTCTATGTCTATAATATCCAAGGAAGGATTAGAAATTGTTTCACCAAACACACAACGTGTATTATCCTTAAAAGCTGCATTTAACTCTTCCTCGGAAACATCTGGCTTTACAAAAGTAAAATCAATTCCCATTTCACGCATGGTTTTATTAAATAAGTTAAATGTTCCACCATATATGGCACTTGAGCAAACCACATGGTCACCCGCATGACAGATATTAAAAATGGCATACAAATTAGCTGCCTGTCCAGAAGAAGTCATTACTGCTCCTACGCCACCTTCTAGGTCTGCCAATTTCTTTTCAACTGCATCTACTGTAGGATTTGCAAGCCTTGTATAGAAAAAGCCTGATGCCTTTAAATCGAATAAATCGCCCATATCACCTGCTGTATCATATTTATATGTGGTACTGTGAATGATAGGAACTACTCTCGGCTCACCATTTTTGGGTTCATAGCCTGATTGAACACATTTTGTATTAATATGCATAATTAGTCCTCCACATCTTCTTCAACTGCTCTAGAAGCGTATTCATCTAAAACTGCCTGTGCAAGATTTTCATCCTCAACAAAATTAAATATTGGTTCATTTCCTTCAAAAACAGTTTCCATAATCACAATTCCCATATCATCTTCTACATCATCCTGTGCTGTAGGAACGAGAACTGCATAAAGCTTTTCTTCAAGATCTACAAAATCTAATAATTCAAATTCGTATTCATTACCTTCTTCATCTGTAAGTGTGAATGTATTAACACCATCATCTACGAAATCAAAATCTTCCATTACTATCTGCCACTCCTTAATAATTCATTTACTAAATCGAGAAAAAATTAAATATGATTATTTAGCTTATCTAAATAGCTTTGTAAAATAATCATCGCTGCAAGCTTATCACTCACGCCCTTCTCTTTTTGATGTTTTCCCGATTCAATCATAAGCCGGTCTGCATATTTTGTAGTCAGACGTTCATCTTCATAAATAACCTTCAAATCCGGCGCAATTTCCTTTAGGGCTTTTACAAACTTCTCAGTTTTAACTACTCGGTCTCCCTTAGTTCCATTCATATTTGTGGGAAGTCCAACAACAAGAATTTCCGATTTATATTGCTCTTTTAGGCGCACAAGCTCGGATATTGCATATTTTCTGCCCTTTGTGGCATCAATTACACAAATATCAAACGCTAGCTTCTGACCATCATCGCTGACAGCTACACCTATTCTGCTGTCGCCATAATCTATTCCAAGTATTCTCATTTTTGTTTCTCTAGACATTCTGAAATATAAAAAGAAAACAATTCCTCTATTATTTCATCACGTTCTAAACGTGTTATCATAGATCTTGCATTCTTGTGGCTTGTCACATATGTCGGATCTCCTGACATTACATAACCCACAAGCTGACAAAGAGGATCATAGCCTTTTTCCTTCATTGCATCATAAACCTCTTTCATGACCTTATTCATTTCGTCTCTTTTGTTTGTAGGTACACTAAAAAGCACCGTATTTCTTTTGTTGTCCAACTTCTTCACCTTCTATTATTCTGATACCACAAAAGTAGAAATTTTATTTACGAAAGCTTCATATACTGATTCATCATCACTGTGAATATGGAGCTCTATCGGCTTTGATAAATTCAAAGAAAAAATTCCCATAATTGACTTTGCATCAATGGTATATCTTCCTGATACTAAATCAGCATCACATGGAAGTAAATTTATTTCATTTACAAATACTTTAACGTCATCAATTGAATTAAGTGAAATCATAATTTTTTTCATCAGAAAACACATCTCCTATATTATTATTAATATTTTGTACTATAATTTATTATATTTTAC
>JAZNOJ010000086.1:0-23329 GCA_045580735.1 Candidatus Egerieisoma sp.
GAGACCGTCATTAGAAGAAAAAATCAAAAACTGGGCAACTGAAATTGGAATCGAAGCAGGTGAAAAGGTGGCAGAGCTAAAAAAGGACGAATGGCTTGCCGAGGGTACTCAAAAAGGATATGAATTAGGCACTCAAGAAGGAATTGCGTTTGGTACACAAAAAGGAATGGAGCTTGGCACACAGAGGGGTATTGAGCTTGGAAAACAAAGCGGAATTAAGCAAGGCATATCCCAAACTGTAAGGAAAATGATAGATTCAGGCAAATTATCATTAGATGATATTTCTGCATTTTCAGGCCTTCCAATTGACGAAGTTGAAAAAATCGCTATGGCAAGATAAAAGTTGTTATATTTGTTTTAAACTTTTCGTCTTTTTTATGATTAGAGGTTTAAAATCCTAATAGTTTATATTAATTATTCAATTGTTTTTTTAAACAATGCGTGATATACTATTGAAGATTTAAACTTAAATTACTTAGTTAGATTATAAACGATTTTTCGGGAGGATTACTTGATGTCAAATATTTATGAAACACTAGTAGAACGTGGAATTATAGCGCAGTGCACAAACGAAGAAAAGGTTAAAGAAATATTAAATAACGAAAATGTACCATTTTACATCGGATTTGATCCAACTGCGGACAGCCTTCATATTGGACACTTTGTTCAAATTATTGTAATGATGCATATGCAAAGAGCAGGTCATACACCTATTGCTTTAGTTGGTGGTGGAACAGGTAAGGTTGGAGATCCTTCAGGAAAGACAGATATGCGTAAAATGCTCACAGATGAAGATTTAGCAAAAAATGTTGCAGGACTCAAATCACAGCTTTCACGCTTCTTGGATTTTTCAGATGGAAAAGCGATGATGGTAAATAATGCTGACTGGCTTTTGAATCTAAATTATGTAGAATTTCTTCGTGATATTGGAGTGCATTTTTCAGTAAACAGAATGTTATCTGCAGAGTGCTTTAAGCAAAGACTTGAAAGAGGCTTGAATTTTATTGAATTTAACTACATGCTGATGCAAAGCTATGATTTTTATAGATTGTTTAAGGACTACGGATGCCTTTTAGAATTTGGTGGTGATGATCAGTGGTCAAACATTATCGGTGGTGTTGAGCTTGTCAGAAGAAAAGAGGCTAAAGAGGTATATGGTGTAACTTTCTCACTTTTAACTACAAGTGATGGCGTTAAAATGGGTAAGACAGTAAAAGGTGCTGTATGGCTCGACAAAGAAAAGACACCTCCTTATGAGCTTTATCAATACTTAAGAAATGTAGCAGATGCTGATGTAATAAAGTGTCTTAAGCTTTTGACCTTTGTTCCAATTGAAGAAATTCATGAGATGGAAACATGGAAAGATAGTAAAATTAACGATGCTAAGGTTCGTTTGGCATACGAAGTAACTAAGATTATTCACGGTCAAGAGGAAGCAGATAAGGCAAAGAGTGTTGCCGAATCATTATTTGGTGGTAGCGGTATATCTGAAAATATGGCAACAACACAGGTTGGAGATGCCTTGACAGATGATGAAATTCCGGTAATCGACATGATGATGCTTGCTAAGCTAATACCATCAAAGGGCGAGGGAAGAAGACTTATTCAGCAAGGCGGAGTATTTATTGACGATGTAAAGGTTGATGCTTTTGATAAAAAAATTACTAAAGCAGACCTCGAAAAAGGAATTGTTCTTAGAAAAGGAAAGAAAACATTCCATAGATTTACACTATGATAAATAAATGAGATATTCATTTATATGAATATCTCATCAAATCTATCTGTAACTACATTTTTTGAAGAATAGTCAAAAATGTATGGCTTTGAATTAATTAATCTTACAGTATTTTTTTTAGATGGCGATAAATTATTGCCATCTAATATTTTATATGCAAAATCCTTGTAATATCTTTCTGATTTCCATATATGCCTAAGTGAATCAGGTGGTAAATCAGAGCTGTCAGAAGCAAAATAATCATATAAAAGAAGCTCGTCGATTGATTCCATCTCACTAGTGTTATAATATTTACATAAAAATTCTCTTAATATATCATACATTCTTCTAGAAGAAATACCAGTGAATAGAAGCTTTTTATCGAAATAGTATTCAGCTAATTGAGTGAAAAAATCAAAATCAGAAGAAAACTTCTTTGATTTTGAAATGTTCGAAAGTGTAGAATGAAATCTATTCGAGTTGTAATATCTTTCAAACACATCTTCAAAAGCAATCAATTTATTTATCTCGTCAGGTGATAAATATGAATTACAAAGAACGCCGTATGGAGGATTGTTTGAAAATACATATCCATGCTTGTTTAGCATATTATTTAAAGGGGCACCTTTAAGCAATTTTAAAAAGCCGATTTGAAGCTGATGGATATAATGCTTTTCGTCAATACAATATTTATATGTTTCATTAAAGGTATTTGCAAAGGTATCATAATCCTCATATGGAAGCCCGGCAATTAAATCCGCATGGATATTTATATTTTCCATAGATATAAGCTTGCTTATATTATCAAGAACTTTCTTTGTATCAATGGAACGACAGCTTTCCTTTAATGTGCTTTCGTTTGTAGATTGAATACCAATTTCAAATTGTATTCTTCCTTTTGGAGCTGTTTTCAATAAATCTAATGTAATATCATCGAATAGATCAGCAGCAACCTCAAAATGAAAACACGTGTTCTTTCCATTTTCAATGATAAATTTTAGAATTTCATAGCTTCTTTTTTTATTAGCGTTAAAGGTGCGATCTACAAATTTGACTAATGGGATATTTTTATTAATAAAATACGATAGATCTTTATAAATCCTTTCTAATGATAAAAATCGAACACCGTGTTCCGCAGAAGAAAGGCAATAAGCACAATTAAAAGGGCATCCTCTTGAGGATTCGTAATAAATAATTCTATTGTTGAAAAGATTAATATTGTCGTCATTATATACAAAAGGTAGCTCATCTAAAATGCAAGGAGATAGTGCCTTGACGCATTTGTCAGAAATATCAATATCAATATTTGGCAAATTACAATTATCAGCTTTAAATAATGAAGATTTTAGTCCACTATTAAAAATAGTGTTGATTAATGAAAAGAAGGCTTTTTCTCCTTCGCCTATTATAACATAGTCATAATGATTATATTCAATTAAAGAATTGCTTAAACCATATGAAACCTCGGGACCACCTAATATGATGGTTTTATCAGGAAATAAGCTTTTTAAATCTTTGCATAGCTTAGAAATAAATTCCACATTCCATAAATATACAGAAAAGCATATAACATCGGGATTTTCACTCGTTATTTTGTACAAGACAGATTGATAACTGTCATTGATTGTAAATTCAAATATTTCGATATCTGGGAATGAAAAATTTATGTTTGTTGAATAATATTTAGCTTGCTGTACATAATAATTATATGTAGCTTTTATCGAATGAATAGCTAAACAGGAATGTATAAATTTTGAATTTAATGCGCATAATAAAACTTTACTCATAACGAATATATTCTACATATTTTTTGCTTGATTTTCAATATATTATTATAGAAATTTATAAAAAAATATGGTAGAATCTCCTTCGAGGTGTGGGGAATGATGAAAACATATTTATTTGATTTTGACGGAACATTAGTTGATTCAATGCCAACATATATAAATGCAATGCTCAAAATTTTAGATGATAATAACATTTCATATGATAATGAATTGATGAAAATAATAACACCCCTTGGAGCAGGAGGAACAGCAGAATACTTCATAAATATGGGTGTCAAGGATACAAA
Source organism: Candidatus Egerieisoma sp. (assembly GCA_045580735.1). Taxonomy (GTDB): domain Bacteria; phylum Bacillota; class Clostridia; order UBA1212; family UBA1255; genus Egerieisoma. The sequence goes on from JAZNOJ010000086.1 coordinate 3,789, forward strand.
AGAGAATATTATTGAAAAAATGAAGGAAAATATGATAAATCCGTATTTTTATGATATTCAAGCTAAATGTAATGTAATAAGTGTATTAAAGGAATTAAAAAAACGTGGAGCATCTTTAAATGTGCTTACTGCTAGTCCTCATATAACATTAGATGCTTGTCTTAAAAGACTTGATATGTTTGAGTTGTTTGATAATGTATGGTCATGTGAGGATTTTGACACAACAAAGGCAGATCCTCAAATATATAAAATGGTAGCAGATAAGCTTGGTGTGTCAGTAGATGAAGTGTTATTCTTAGACGATAATTACAATGCAGATAAAACAGCTTCCGCTGCCGGAATGAAGGTATGTGGGGTATATGATGAATCATCTAAGGATTATATAGATGAAATAAAGAATGTATCGGATTATTATATTTATGATTTCAATGAATTATTAGATATATAAGTTAGATTATCTTTATAAATTTTGTTGCAACTTATAAATATATTTGATAGAATCAATGGAATTGATTTTTAATTAATATTTTTAAATTTAAAGATATATTGGAGGAAAAACCTTGAATAATTCTAATAAAATTACAATTGCTGCATTAACTGATTTTAATAAAATCAGATATAATATATTCCCTAAAACAACAATTGCTTCAATAGAAGATATAAAAGTATTTTTGATTGAAGAATGTGAAGAAGGCACTAAGGAAATTGAGCTGGAAATTGCAGAATCAAATAGCATTAACAAGGAAGTTTCCGGTGGTACAATAATCTTAAAAGAAATGCTTGATATTACACAGAAATATGATCTTGAAATTAAAAATTATGGTAGAAAAACAATTATTCCAAGAGAAATTTTTGATACACCCTTGTTTAAAAAATCATTTACCTATAATGGTGATGATTTAGGTGCAGTAGTTCGTGATAATGAAACAACTATAAAATTGTGGGCACCAACTGCATCTAAGGTTACTTTAAATTTGTTTAAAAGTGGACACGAGGGTGAAGCGTATGAAAAGATATCAATGAATAAGGCTGAATATGGAGTATGGTCTTATGTGATAGAAGAAAATGCTCATGGAGTATATTATACCTTCGAGGTTAAAACTTCTGAGGGATTACAAGAAACCATTGATCCATATGCTAAGTCCTCAGGCGTAAATAGTAAAAGAAGTATGATTGTGGATTTGTCAAAAACTAATCCTGATAATTGGGATAAGTCTATGCCTGTAAGTACCCCGACATATACTGAGGCTATAATATGGGAGGTTCATGTAAGGGATTTCAGTAATAAAATAAATTCGTCTAAATACAAAGGAAAATATTTAGCATTTACTGAAAAAGGATTAACTAATGAAGCCGGAATACCTGTCGGGCTTGATTATATTATAAACTTAGGAATAACACATGTTCATCTTATGCCTGTCTTTGATTACGCAACTGTTGATGAAGAAGCACCTGAAAAGGCATATAATTGGGGATATGATCCTGTTAGCTATAATGTTCCTGAAGGAAGCTACAGCACTGACCCTTATAATGGTGAAGTTAGAATTAGAGAATTTAAGCAAATGGTACAAGCTCTTCATGATAATGGAATAGGTGTTATTATGGATGTTGTATATAATCACACTTATGACTTTAATAGCTCATTTAACAAAACGGTACCATATTATTACTATAGATATACAAAAAATGCAGAGCTTTCAAATGCTAGTGGTTGTGGTAATGATACTGCATCTGAAAGAATAATGTTCCGTAGATTTATGCTTAATAGCGTAAAATATTGGGCAAAGGAATATAAGCTCGATGGCTTTAGATTTGATCTTATGGGTCTTCATGATTTAGAAACAATGAAGCAAATTGAAAAAGCTGTTCATCAAATTAATCCTAAAGCATTAATTTATGGTGAGGGATGGAATATGGGCTTTACCATGGATGGCAGTCAACAGGCGAACCAATTTACAATTAGTCAAATTGAGCCAGAAGAAGGAGTAGGCGGTAGCATAAGTGTGTTTAATGATGCTATTAGAGATGGCCTAAAGGGAAGTGTCTTTGATATGTCGTCAAAGGGATATATAAGTGGTGCATATCATGAATATGAAGAAAAAATCAAATTTGGTTTGTCAGGTGGTAATTCTAGAAATGCAACCGGTTGGAGTGTTAAGAATGCTTCTGTAATTAATTATATGAGTGCACATGATAATAGAACATTATGGGATAAGTTGTCTTTATCAAATTCCGAAAATACAAAAGAGGAAAGATTAGCAATGAATCGTCTTGGTGCTGCTATAATTATGCTTTCAAAGGGAACTCCATTTATGCAAGCAGGTGAAGAGATGCTTCGTACTAAAAATGGTGAAGAAAATAGCTATAATTTATCCGATGATATAAATAATATTGATTGGGAAGTTTTAAAACCTGAAAGTGACGAGTATAAAATGATGCTCTTTTATAAGGGACTAATTGAAATTCGCAAAAATTCTCCTGTTGTTATGGCGCATGATGAAGCTGTTGTTGAATTTGGATATTTACCTGATGGTGGAATGATGACATTCATAGTAGGTGTAAAGAACACTGAAACTACAAATAATTTTACTACAGCAATTAAAACAGGTGATATTTTTGTAGTTATTAATCCTACAGAAAATGTCCATGAGCACTATTTTGTAGTAAAAGATTGGAAGGTTTTATGTAATGGGGATAAGGCTGGTATCGAGCCAATTGAAACAATTGAGCATACTCTTGCAGTACCTCCTAGAAGTGTCGGTGTTGTATGTAAGATTTAATATAAAAGGCTCGTGAATTTATCAGTGATTTTTGCCTTTTGCTTAAAATCAACTTACTACGAAACTTTTTAAATGTTTTGTTCATTTAAAGCTTGAAACTGTTTCGCATGATAATTGGAGGCAGATTAATGTTTGGTAATATAAAGAAGAGTTTTAGTGATTTTTTCTATAAATTAAGGATGAATTTTGAAATGAAGCGTAATGATAAAAAAAGCTTTAAGATGATTCCTGATAAAAAAAAGTCTCACAAATGGGTTGCTATCCCGGTAATTTTCATTCTTTTAATTGCTCTTTGTGTTTATACATTATATGATAATGGGCAGATTGAGGTTGATTATGTTACTGTAACACATAATCAAATACCTAAAAGCTTTGACAATTTTAAAATATTGCAAATAAGCGATTTACATGGAAAAAGCTTTGGTAAGGATAATGCTAACTTAATTAGTAAAATTAATACTATTAATTACGACATGATACTTTTTACGGGTGATTTTATGGAAAATCCTGAAGATGGTGATTCATGGGCAATAATAGATATTATTTCTGAAATTAAAAATAAGGACGTTCCTATGTTATATATTTTAGGTGAGTCAGATTATGTACCTTCAAATAAAGAGTCGCTTTCTGATTCGTGGAATATGTGCATAATGCCTAGTGAAAAGACAGAATTGATGTCTAATTTAGAAAGTCATGGAGTGCAATTTGTTTATCCTATTACGCCTGTATATGTAAATGGAGAGGCAATTTTCTTTACAGGTATTGAATATAAAGAAAATCTTTTTGACGAGTATGGTTTTGATGTAGATAAACATTTTAGTATTTGTGTGACACACAAGCCTATTGATTATGACGTAAACGATAGGCTGGATTACATTAATAAACAAAATTTGAATGAGGTAGATTATGATTTGTCTATTTCGGGACATACGCATGCAGGGGGAATAAGATTGCCTATACTTGGGGCTGTTTATATGGAAGGTAAAGGCTTGTTTCCTCAAGAAAAATATACTAATGGCTTACATTCTGACGGACAGGGTAGATATAACTATATAAGCGCAGGCCTAGGGGCATCGGATTTTCCTGGATTTCGTTTTTGCAATACACCACAGATATCTGTTATTACATTAAATGCAATGTGATTTGATAACTGCTTGTGGTAAATAAATTGTTTTTAATACAAATTGATTAAGAATATATAGATAAAAAAATATGCTTACAAGAATAAAAAAGGGTTGTAATTTTTAGAATATTAGTGTATTATGTGAATATAAAAGAAGTTACTTAATTTTGGAGGTATAATTTATGATTACTGCAGGCGATTTTAGAAATGGAATAACATTTGAAATGGATGGAAATGTTTTCCAAGTAATAGAATTTCAACATGTTAAACCTGGTAAAGGAGCTGCATTTGTAAGAACTAAATATAAAAATGTAATTACAGGAGCTACAGTTGAACGTTCTTTTAATCCATCTGATAAGATGCCTAAGGCGCACATCGAAAGAAAGGACATGCAGTTCAGCTACAAAGATGATGATCTTTATTATTTCATGGACTTAGAATCATATGAGCTTATTCCGATTAATAGTGAAACTGTTGGTGATTCACTTAAGTTTGTTAAAGAAAATGATATTTGTAAGATTCTTTCATTTAAGGGAAATGTATTTGGTATTGAACCACCAATCTTCGTTGAATTAGAAATTATTGATACAGAACCTGGTTTCAAAGGTGATACAGCTACAGGTGCTACAAAGCCTGCTGTTGTTGAGACTGGTGCTACAGTTAAGGTTCCTCTATTCGTAAATAAGGGTGACCGCATAAAGATTGATACTCGTACAGAGGAGTATATGGAAAGAGCTTAATTAGCATTATATAAGAGCTTCATATATATATTTTACTTATGTGATATGAAAGCACATTTAAAGGAGGTAATACCGATGGGTTATTTATCAGAAAGAGTTAGTTATTTGCAAGGACTTGCTAAAGGTCTTAAAATTGATGAAGAATCTAAAGAAGGCTCACTTTTGAAAGCAATTATCGATGTTCTTGATGATATGGCAATATCTATTGAAGAAGTTGAAGATAATCAAAAGGATATGTATGAGGATTTAGATGATTTAGAAGAGCAAATAGAAGACCTTGAGGATTATGTTTTCGATGATTGTGATGATTGCGATTGCGATTGTGATTGTGACTGTGATTGCGATGATGACGATTGTTGTTGCTGCTGTGGTGACCACGACTGTGAAGAGCTTGAGGATTATGCAGAGCTTGAATGTCCAGGATGTGGAGCTACAATTGAAATAGAGGAGTCCTTTGCAGAGGAATGTAAGGAAGTTCTTGTTTGCCCTTCATGTAAGGAAGAGATTCACATTGAATGGCTTGACGATGAGAACGATATTGATGATTAATCTCTGTTTCTTATATTGATTTTTTGATATTACGGCTGCGATTATAAATCGCAGCTTTTTTTATATCTAAATTGATTTATTGGAAATATATAGGGTTATTGTGTTAAATATTATCAAATTAAAGTAAAAAAATATAATTTCCTAATCAAAAGCAGTTGACATAAATTTTTATAGATGTTAACATAATTTGAACAGAAAAATTTTGTGCTTATATATATTAATTTATCATGCTAACTTTCGTTAAGGAGGATAGTTCGATGCGTGTTTTTAAGAATAAACCTTTATTATTAGGAATTACAGTTTGTTTATTGTTATTATTAGTTGTATGTTGTGTGCTCGGTATCTTTGCAAGTTGGGGAACTAAGGAAAACTTGCAGAGCTCGGTACAAGTATCTCTTTTGCTTCAGGGTGATGAAGCAGATATTTATGAAAGTCCTGTTACTTTAACGAGTAAGGGTGTATATGAATTGTCTACAATTGGCACTAAAGATACCGACGGAAATTATGTGGGCAATGATGTAGGTGTGGGTAAAAAGCCTGAACCATCAAGAACGAATTTTTATGATTATGTAATGCCAGGTGTAAATATACCAAAAGATCCAAAAGTTTTCATAACCAAGAAAAGTGGCTCACCTGCGTACTTATATTTAGAGGTTTATGAACATAATTTCCCTGAATATTTTACTGAAGATGGCTTTCAAGAGGTTGGTGTTGATGCCGATGAAAATACAACTTCTATAAAGCCTGTTTATTATGATTTAGAAGATTATTGGAAACCAGTTTATACTGCAGAGGGAAAACAGGCTCTTGGTGTAAATGGCGGAGCACTATATGTTTACTATAACGAGAACGATTATTTTAAAACAAATAAATATAACCAAAACTTTACAATAGAAATAGGAGTCGGTTCAGAGAAAGAAACAATTAGCCAGGGAGCCACATATCTGAGCTCCTACATTATGAAGGATGAGAGCACTGGCTTTGACAAGATTGATAAACAGCAATATTATGGCACGAATGAAGTTAAAACAGTAGATGGTAAGCCTGTGGATTGTCCATATTTTAATATTCTTAAGGAAGATACTGTTTATGTGAGTGAAAAGTATATACACCCAGAATATTATTCAAAATTATATTCTGGCCTTGCTGAGATAACTGGTACTGTAACAAAAGAAGGACATGATTTCGGCTTATATTTCTTTAGTTATATGGCATCAGCGAAGGTTGATGGGGCTTATGCTTCACCTTTCGATGCATATACAAAAGCAGGATTTATGGAAGAAGAAGCATATTTGATGTATACGTACGAGTCGACGGACAAGTCTGAAAGTGTACCTCAAGAAAGAATTGTATATGTGTGGGACGATCATTTATATACAAAATCGCAAGGTAAAATTTTTGACAAGGGAATTCATGATGCGGTCAAAGATTATTTTGGAGATGGTAAACCATATAAAATTGTTTTAATGGAAAGCTTGAAGGTTGAGAGCGATATCAATGTTTCTACTGGATCTAATTTTGTGCTCGATATGAATGGCAAAACATTAGCTGCTACAGAAGGCATTACCGAAGCTGTGTTGAGATTTGTAGTAAGTAAAATCGCAGTTGAGATTACAGGTGACGGAACTTTTGATATGGGAACGATAGATAGAAGGGCTATCTCTGTTGCTGGAAATGCTAAATTAATAATAAGAAACGGAAATTTTATTAGGGAATATGATGAAACAAGAACTGGCCAAGAGGCTTTTTATGCTCCATTGATAAATAAAGGTAGTAGTGGCTCGTATATATATATATACGATGGATATTTTGATAATGGTTATTGGAGTTTGGAAGATACTATTGCAGACTTTTTTAATTCGAAAAATCCCCAAAATTTATTACCATTATACGATACCAAAACTGGCAAAGGTTGGCTGATGCATGAAGATGGTTCATATTTAACTATAGATCCTAAAGGGGATATTTATAAAATTGAAACAGATGAAAATGGCATGATGAAATGGACTCAATTAGAAAACAAGTATGGTCTAGTATATGCTTGGCCTAAAGGTAGAGGGGATTATATATATAAGGATGATAGTGGATATTATAAGCTAGTATATTTTAATGGTACAAATTATACAGCAATCGATAGTAAAAATGTAAATAATACAGTCGAAGAGAGCAAACTTGAAAGACTATACTTAGAAAGTACAGAAGATGGCAATTGGACGTATACGTTGAATGGTAAAGTGACAAATGTATACAAAATATATCCAGAACGTGTTAAACTTATTACACAAAAATTGGATAATCCAGACGCATATGTGAGGGTGTTGGATGAGAATGGAAATTATGTTGTTGACGAAAATGGAAAATACAAATTAGAGAAATTAGAATCGTATGATAAAACTTATGGTCCTTGTCCATATGGAATTGCTACAGCATTGGGTAGTGGTGGTGTTGTTGGTGCTAATGAACATTTTTTAGTTTACGGAGGAACTTTTGTTGTTCAGAATCCTTTATGGGGGGATGAAGTTGGTATGCAACAACACTATGCGGAATCTCAGATGATTTGCCCTGAAGAGTATAATCCTCAAAGACTTTTGAATCCTTGGTATTTACTATGGACAGCAGATATAGATAACTCTTTCCTTCATGGGCAGATTGTTTGGCAAGATGAAGGTATAATAGATGAATATAATATCGCAGAATCTAGTATGCTTCGTACATATGTAGATGAAAACGGTGAAAATAAATCTTTCTACGTTCCTGTTTACACTGTCAATTACTCAGGTGAAATTCCTGATTAATATTGCAGACGATTTTAAAAACTTAATATTAACAAAACCAAAAACGACCGGCATTAATATGATGCTGGTCGCTTTTTACCATATAATCTACCTCATAATCTACTTCACAAAAGTAAGATGATAACATATTGATAGAAAAAGGCACACACTTCATGTTTCAACACTTTCTATCATAGCCTTGTCGTTTCTTATGCCATAGAATCACACTCTTTTGTTCTAATATAATCATAGGTGAAAACAATCGCAAGCAAATTAAATAAACAAAATTGAGATTATTATCTGTGTGTCTAAATGTATCAGTTGTAAACCAATCGGAATATGGATATTACTTAATGTATTCTTGGTATGCTTTTGTATTAGTGCATATTTGTTATAAAAAATAAAGAAAAAGATAAGCAATTCTTAATGCAATTTAATAAAAATTTAAGTTGAAAACAGATAAATTGTATGCTATTTTTATAATATTATATCTTATAAATTTTAGCCAAATTGAAAATGTCAAGGAGTGTCATCATTTGCTTAAATTAATAAACTTAACAAAAAGATACGATATAAATAGTGTTCCAGCAGTTTTTGATATTAATCTAGAAGTAAAAAAGGGTGAAATATTTGGCTTCATTGGACCTAATGGCGCGGGAAAAACCTCGACAATAAATATGATTACTGGTATTATTAAACCAACGGAAGGTAAAACGTATATCAATGGATATGATATAGAAAAGGACTCTGTAAAATATAAAGAACAATTTGGTTACGTACCAGATAATCCTAATATTTATGAAAGATTAACTGGAATAGAATATTTAAATTTTATAGGTGATATTTACAATGTTAGCTTATCAAAGAGAAAAGAAAAAATAGAAGAGCTAACAGAAAAGTTTTCTATTAATTTTGTCTTGAATAACCAAATTAAAACATATTCACATGGTATGAAGCAAAAGATAGCTTTGATTGGAGCATTGATGCATGAACCGCCACTTTTGATATTAGATGAGCCGATGGTGGGACTTGATCCTATAGCAGCCAAAATATTAAAGGACGAAATAAAAAAACACGCATCAAAGGGGAATTCTGTTTTCTTCTCGACACACATATTAGAGGTCGCAGAAAAGCTTTGCGATCGTGTAGGGATTATAAAAATGGGTGAGATTGTTTTGACAGGCACTATACAAGAATTAAAAGATAAGGTAAAAGACGTAGATAACTCTTTAGAGGAAATATTTATGTCCACTGTTATATAAATTTTTAATGATTCGGAGTGAAGAATATAAAATTTTCACAGCTTTTAAAATTTCAAATAAGCTATAAATTAGGTTTGAAAAGGATAAAAAATATCTTTTCTCAATTTAGTCATGCAAGGTTATCTCTTCTTGGAAGTATACTTTTAGTTTTTGTTTTACTATTTGTATTTTTGACACCATTTTGCTTTGTATTAATCCAATTATATAAAAGCTGTAGTCCAGATAATCTTGAGAAAACCTTTTTTTCTACTGTATTTATTTTTAATAACATTATTATTTTCATGTCAGCTTTATTTTCTTCTTATAACATAATGTTTTCGGATAAGGATAGAGAAATATTGACACCATTACCAATTAAAAAGCATAATATTTTTCTTTGTAATTTTATAATTATGTATTTAAGTGCGATATTTTCCTCTCTTTTTGTATTACTTCCCGCAACCATCATATTTTTCATATATGATACTTTTTCATTCGCTATATTATTTAAAGTGGCACTTGCAATAATTTTTTCGCCAGCTTTGTCTGTTTGTATTGCATATTTTTTAGTTTCGACTTTATTGCGTTTTGTATCGAATTTTAAGTATAAAGAGATTTTGGCAATTGTAATGGGCTTTTTACTCATATTTGTAGTAATATTAATATCTAATAATAAAGAATTATTAATTACTCTAAATGAAAGTGGAAAAAGCAATTTTTCTATACTAAATAAAATATTCTTTAATTCATTATTTTTTATAAATTCTATTTGCAATGAAGGAATTAAGGGTTTAATTCTTTTGTTAATAGGCGTTTTAATATCTACAATTTTTCTCTTTTTGACGTATCTTTATGGAGGCTTTTCATATGATGCGATATGTGAAAAATATATTTCATCGTCAATTTCAAATAAAGCAAACATTATAAAAATATCTATCAGCAGTGCGGAAAATGCATTTTTAAAAAAGGAAATAAAAACTATTTTAAGAAGCCCTGTATATGCTTTAAATTGCCTGATAAATATAGCTTTAGCACCAGCGTGTGCATACATGATATACGATAAATATTCGTTTTTTAAGGATATTTATATTAACTATTTCCCCGATTGTGATTTTAAATCATTTATTTCTCTTATCGGAGTATATTTTGGCTTCCTTATAATGAGCATGAGCATGGTGCCGTCGACAACCTTTTCAAGAGAAGGTAAAAATTATTGGATTACGCAGACTATGCCAGTATCTGACAATATACAGATTAAAGGAAGAATAAAAGCTTCGATAACTTTTTATATGATAAGCTGCTTTTTATTTTTTATTTCATTTGGAATATTGCTAAAAATGAAAATCTTGTATATAATCTATGGGTTAGCTGTTTGCTTTATAAGCTCTATAGCTTTTTCGGTTTGCGGAGTTTTAGTAGATTTTTTAAATCCTAAATTGATTTGGGATAAGGAAACAGAAGCAGTTAAGCAAAATGTAAATGGTATGATAGGAATATTGTTATCGTTTATTTTAACAATTATTTACATGGTACCATTTATACTATATATTTTAGAAATAATTAATATAATACCAACTTTAATATTTATTTCTTTATTATGCATTGCAAGTGCATTATTGTCGATTTATATATTAAAGAGATTTTTAAACAGAAAGGTGAATTATTTATGAAGATTGAAAAAATCGCTAACGGAGTTTACTACGCTGGAGGAAAGCTTTTGTCTGAAAAAGAAGGCACTGCTTTAGGATATAATAAGGAGTCGTCATCAAAGGGGACTATTGCTTACTCTATTTTAAAGAATCACGTTACTGAGGGTTCTATTGAAGATAATAAGCTAAAGCTTAAGTTTGATGCGTTAGCATCACATGATATAACTTATGTTGGAATTATCCAAACTGCAAGAGCTAGCGGACTTAAAAAATTTCCTGTTCCTTATGTACTTACTAATTGTCACAATTCTCTTTGTGCCGTAGGTGGTACAATTAATGAAGACGATCACGTATTTGGACATAGTGCAGCTGTAAAATATGGTGGAATATTTGTACCTCCTCATCAGGCAGTTATACATCAATATATGAGAGAAATGATGGCAGGTTGTGGCAAAATGATAATTGGCTCAGACAGCCACACACGCTATGGCGCTCTTGGAACAATGGCTGTTGGTGAAGGCGGACCAGAGCTGGTAAAGCAACTTCTTTCAAGACCTTATGAGGTAAATAAGCCGGAGGTTATTTGTATTTATCTTGAAGGAAAGCCAAGAGCAGGAGTAGGTCCTCAGGATATTGCACTTGCAATAATTAAAGCTGTTTTTGCAGATGGCTTTGTAAAAAATAAGGTTATGGAATTTGTAGGACCTGGTGTTGCTGGGTTATCAGTTGAATATAGAAACGGCATAGACGTAATGACAACAGAAACAACCTGTTGGTCTTCTATTTGGGAAACTGATGAAAGAGTAAAGGATTATCTTACAGTACATGGTAGAAGCGAGGATTATAAAGAAATGAAGCCTGCAAAGGGCGCTTATTATGACGGAGCTGTAGTAGTTGATATGTCAACTATCCCATCAATGATAGCAATGCCTTTCCATCCAAGTAACGTATATACTGTTCGTGAGTTAATAGATAATGCTGAGGAGATTTTTAAAGAGGTTGAGGCAAAGGGTATTGAGCAATATGGAGATAAGGTTAAAGAATATAGACTTACCGATAAAGTTAAAGATGGTAAGGTTTATGTAGATCAAGGCGTAATAGCAGGATGTTCTGGTGGTACTTTTGAGAATATTTGTCAAGCAGGCAAAATGCTTGCAGGCAAGTCAATAGGAACAGGTGATTTTACTTTAAGTGTATATCCTGCAAGCCAGCCTGTTTCACTTGCACTCACAAGAAATGGTTGTATAGCAGACCTTATTAATGCGGGCGCCGTTATTAAGACTGCATTTTGTGGTCCATGCTTTGGTGCAGGTGATGTTCCATCGAATAATGGCTTTAGTATTAGACATACAACAAGAAACTTCCCTAATAGAGAAGGCTCAAAGCCAGCAGATGGTCAGATTTCGTGGGTAGCCTTAATGGATGCTCGTTCTATAGCTGCAACTGCAGTAAATGGAGGTATTCTGACTCCGGCAGACGAGCTTTGTGCTGAGTTGGGTATTTCTGAGGATGAGGTTGATTATAACTTTGAAAAGACTGTTTATGAAAATAGATTGTATTTTGGTTATGGAAAAGCCCAAGAGGATGCACCGTTGAAGTACGGACCAAACATTGCTGACTGGCCGGAGATGCAGGCACTTACAGATAATGTATTACTTGAGGCAGCTTGCGTAATAAATGATCCTGTTACTACTACAGATGAGCTTATTCCTAGTGGTGAAACTTCATCTTATCGTTCTAATCCTTTAAGACTTGCAGAATTTACATTGTCAAGAAAAGATCCTGAATATGTGGGAAGAGCAAAGACAATCGCAAAGGCTGAAAAGGCGCGTCTTGAATATTTAACAGGAGATTCTTCATCTCAAGCAATTCTCGATGAGATGTATAAAGGTATTGGAGATACTATAACACTTGCTAATACTACAGGAATTGGAAGTGTAGTTGCAGCAGTTAAGCCTGGAGACGGATCTGCTAGAGAACAGGCTGCTTCATGTCAAAAGGTATTAGGTGGATGGGCTAACATCGCTGCAGCATATGCTACAAAGCGTTATCGTAGTAACTTAATCAATTGGGGCATGCTTCCATTTACAACTGATGATTTTGATGGCTTAAAGCTGGAATGTGGAGATAGAATATTTATTCCTGGAATCCGCAAGGCCGTTGAAAATGAAGTAACAGATATAAAAGCTTCCATTTATCGTAAAAATGGTAATGTTGACGAGGTTGTTTTACAATTATCAGATTTATCTGCAGACGAAAGAAAAATAATTTTAGCCGGAAGCTTGATTAATTTTTATAACTGATTTGAGGAGTGTTTATGAGTAAAAAGAAATTAGTAAAGATCATTACATTATTAATATGTGCAATGATGTTATGTATGGTATTTTGTTCATGTAGTGAGTCTGAAAATGAAATAGACGTTGATGAAAAATATTCATATTTAAGCGAAGATGCAAAAAAGCAAATTAAAAATAATATAGATAAGGAAAATCCTATAGCAACATTAAAAATTAAGGATTACGGTACAGTTACTATAGAGCTTTACAAAGATGTTGCACCAAATACAGTTGCTAGCTTTATTTCGCTTGCAAACAGTAATTATTATAATGGGCTTACATTTCACAGAATTATTCAAAATTTTATGATACAGGGTGGCGACCCTAATGGTGATGGAACTGGTGGACCAGGATATTCTATAAAAGGGGAATTTACAGTTAATGGTATACAAAATAATCTTTCTCATACCGATGGTGTAATTTCAATGGGCAGAAGATCTTTTCCTTATGATTCAGCAGGCTCACAGTTTTTTATCTGTAACACAGATTATCCTGCTCTTGATGGACAATATGCAGCCTTTGGTAAGGTAATTGAGGGCTTGGAAATTGTTCATGAGGTGTCAGCAGTTAAGACAGATTTGAATGATAAACCATTAGAGGATGTTATTATTGAGAGTATTTCCGTAGATGTAAAAGGCGGAGATTATTCTCACGTTGATAAGATAAAATAAGTGTAAAGGGGAATAATCATGACGAATAATGAGATTAAAGAAAAGAATTTAAAACTTGAAAAGCCTATAGCTGTTATAGATATAGCAGAGTTTGGCAAAATAGAAATAGAGCTTTATCCTGATGTGGCTTATAATACTGTTTGTAATTTTATATCACTTGCTAAAAGTGGATATTATAATGGTTTGATTTTCCATAGAGTTATAAAGGATTTTATGATTCAAGGTGGTGATCCTACTGGTACGGGTACAGGAGGACCTGGGTATACAATCAAAGGTGAATTTTCCAGCAATGGCTTTAAAAATGATGTTTCCCATGAACCAGGTGTTATTTCAATGGCCAGAACACCAATGCCAGATTCAGCGGGCTCACAATTTTTTATTTGTGCTGCTGATTGTAAATTTTTAGACGGACAATATGCTGCGTTTGGTAAGGTTACAAGCGGACTTGATGTAGTTTATAAAATTGCAGAGGTTCCCACCGATTTTGGTGACAGACCGTATAATGATGTAATTATGAATGTTGTAATAGATGAAAAGGGTGGAGACTACTCATATGTTGAAAAATCTGTTCATTAAAAAAAGAGAGGCCAAGCCCTCTTTTAAAATGAGATTGCATCGTTCGATAGATAATGCAATGGAAGAAATGGCTATTTTTAGAGAAAATAGCTTTAAAAGATTCGGAAAATGGATTTTAGTCTTTTTTCTTGTAGCCGTTTTTTCTCTTTTTGTATTCAATTCTAATGAGCATTTAAGACTTTATGAATTTCCTTTGATACTCTCACTGCTAATACCAAGAATGACAACATTGTTTTTATTCACATGTCCTGTCGTTGCTTTAAAGAAGCCTAAGGCTGCCTTTGTTTTTATGGCTTCAATGTGGTTTGCTTGGTATGGAATTGCTTACGATATGGTACACATCGGTGTTGCTGTTGCAATAATGATGGTTCTTGTTTCAGCACTTATTTTTTTCGCTGAAAGGGAAAAGGATTATTCAAAGTATAAATCTCTGTTTTTTAGACTTGAAGCATATTTCCTTTACTCAGTTGTAATGGTTTTTGCTCTTCAAATGGCGCAAATGAAAAATATTAAGAATGCAATATCACTATTTTTACTAAATCCTGATATTCTTGCGTGTAATTTGCTGTGCTTTGCAGCCTTTGGTTCTTTTGTTTTCTGGGTAAGAAGGCCTAAAGCTGCCATTTCATTTTATACTGTTTTGTGGGCAACACTTGCTGTTATCAGCTTTTGTAAAAGTAAAAAGACATACGAACCGGTCTTTTTCCTTGATATATTTTCTGTTTCAGAGGGTGTAAGAGCATTCTTTAATTTTTTTAGTCCGTTTTTTATAGTATTAATTTGTATTTTAATTCTGCTTGCCATTGCACTGATAGTATTTTTGTTTATCAAAGAAAAAAAGAGCAGGTTTTCGTGGATTAAGTTATTTAGTTCATTTCTTTTCGTAATGATTGTTATTTCCAGCATGTATTTTGTTGGTATGCTTAATTTTATGGCAGCAGAAAGTAAGACTGGTAAGAGTGAGTATGATAGTAAAGGCTTTGTATATAGCTTTTTGTTCTATTCTTTAGATTCATTTGTTGTAGAACCTGATGGATACAGTCCTACGCTTATTGAAAGCATTCATACTAATGTAAATATTGCATATATGGACGAAGATGATACTTCGAATGTACAAAATGTAATTGCAATTCAATTAGAATCCTTCTGCGATCCTTATGAATATCCTGGATTAATGCTTGAAAAAGATCCTATACCTTTCATGCGTTCTTTAATGGATGAATATACCTCTGGATACGTTAAGGTTCCTGTATTTGGCGGTCAAACTGTAAAGAGTGAATTTGAATTTATTACAGGTCTTAGTATTCAAAATGTTCCTTTAGGATATAGTCCGTATGTTCAATATATTAAGGATAATCCTATAGACAGTCTTGTACGTTATTTTGGTAATGCGGGATTTGAAACTACAGCCATTCATAATTACGAAGGTGAATTTTTCTCCAGACATGACGTTTATAAGAATCTTGGCTTTGATTATTATATTCCGTTTGAATGTATGCCGGAAATCAAAAAGAGACCTGGTAAGATATGGGGTAATGACGAGGTTTTTGTAAAATATATAGAAGAAGCCTTAAATAATAATGGTGATGAGAAGAACTTTATATATGGAATTACGGTTCAGCTTCATGGAGATTATAATCCTATAAGCAAGGATGAATATCCTATGGAAATCTATGGTGTTGAAGATAAAGATGTTGAAGGTTCAATTGCTTATTATATTCAGCAAATGCAAGAGGTTGACAAGGTTGTTCAGGACTTGATTGAGATGTTGTCACAAAGAGATGAATCTACCTATGTGATATTCTACGGAGACCACCTACCGTCATTGTTTGTTAATGCTGGAAATGAGCTTTCAAGTGAACAAAAATACACAACTCCATACTTCACATGGAATAATATGGGCATTACCAAAAATGAAGAAACTCATGCAAATAAGGGTGATTATACTGCAGATATTAATCTTTATGAATTATCCACTCTCATGATGAATGAGCTTAATATTGATGGTTCATTTATGAATAAGTTCCATAATGTATACAAAGGCTCTAAGACCTTTGCACAGGAATTTTCATGTATTCAATATTATAAGTTATATGATGAAAACCAAAGTGTTAAGTTTGTGAATGATGATTATCAAATAGGAATGCTTCCTTTCCTGATAGAAAATATTTCTTATGAAGAAGAAACCGGTGACTACATTATTACCGGTCAGGGCTTTACAAAAGACACATATTTCTGTGTTGATAGTAAAACGGTTCATAAGCTTGAATTTATTGATGGAACAAAGGTAATATTGCACAATTTTGATGATGAACTTGAGTATGATACTTTAATATCAATGAGAATTATTGGCTCAAAGGTTGGCGATGTTTTAAAAGAAACAGAACAATATAAATGGGGAGATGTGTATGCAATTTCAAATTAACACATTTCCCTGGGGGAAACCCCAAGTTGCACCTGTTTCGACTGCAGAAATAGTTAAGCTAGATGATAAATTTCAAGTTAAAATGTGTTCATATGAAAAAAATATAAAAGCTACAATAAGCACTGATAATGGTGAAGTATATAAGGATTCATGTCTTGAATTTTTCTTTTCTCCTATGCCAGATAGCAGGGCATATTTTAATTTTGAAATTAATCCACTCGGCGCATTATATATTGGATTTTCTCCAACAGGAAATCGTATTGACTCCAAGCCGGTTGATTTTTCGGATTATAAATCAATGATAATGCCTGGGGCTATGCTTGATTATGATAACGATTTTTGGGAAGTAAGCTTTAATGTACCTTATTGCTTTATTAAAAATTATTTTCCTGAATTTAATCCTGATAACACATCTTATATTAAAGGTAATTTTTATAAATGTGGTGATGAAACTATTTATCCACATTTCGCTGTTTGGTCGAATATTGATACTACAAAGGTTACAAAGCCAAATTTTCATGTTGCAGAGTACTTTAGGAAAATTGCTTTCTGAAGATTTCTTATTCATATTTATTAATAAATATGACACAATTTTGCCATAGATTTGTCTTTAAAAAGATGTAATTATTAAATATTCTTAAATATGAGCATCATACATATAATGATGTCTCTCTCCCTCAATGTATAGGTCACGGCTTTTGGCTGTGGCCTTTTTTATTGAATTTAACAAGAAAATAATGTGAAATTTGTATTGAAAACACAATAAAATAATGGTAAAATACTCAAATAAATTATTTGCGCTGTATCCATAGCTATAGTAAGGAACAGCAGCAGGAGGTTATATTTATGAAAGATAAAAAATTGGAAAAATTAGTTGGTACAGCCATGTTGGCTGGTGTTGTAATTGTTTTACAATACGTAGGTAATTTTATTAAATTAGGCAACTTTTCTGTTTCGTTAGTATTATTACCAATTGTTATTGGTGCGGCGCTTTATGGTCCTTTATCAGGATGTATTTTGGGCTGTGTTTTTGGTGGTGTAATTGTTTTTGGTTACTTAACTGGAAATGTTGACATTTTATGGATTTCAAATCCTATTCTTACTGCTATAGTATGCTTTGTTAAGGGTGCTGCAGCAGGTCTTTTTTCTGGCTTTGTTTTTCGTTTGTTTTCTAAAAACAACAAATTATCCGGAAGAATCATTGGATCTTATGGAGCTGCCATCACATGTCCTATAGTAAATACAGGAATATTCTTATTAGCAATATTTACAATATTTAAGCCACAGCTTATAGAATTAGCTGGTGGAACAAATGTTTACTATTTTGCATTTGTAGGTTTGGCTGGTATAAATTTCTTAATAGAGCTTGGTGTAAATATAATATTAGCACCTGTTGTGATAAATATTGTAAATGCAGTTAGAAAGTATAAATAAATATATAATTGGGAGATGATTATATGTTACTTGCAATAGATGTCGGAAATTCAAATATTGTTGTAGGTGTATATGATAAAGACGAGCTTTGCTTTATTTCAAGACTTACATCTAATCAACAAAAAACCTCTGATGAAATGGCTATAGAATTAGAGTCAATATTATCAATTCATAATATTAGAACGTCTTCAATAACCGGTGCAATTATTTCATCTGTTGTGCCGTTAATTACCACTTCTTTAGTAGTTGCAGTAAAATTATTAACTGGCAGAAAGCCTTTAGTTGTAGGTCCTGGAATGAAAACAGGAATTAATATAGGCATTGATAATCCTGCGCAGCTTGGAAGTGATATTTTAGTTGACAGTGTCGCAGCTGCAGCGTTATATCCAAAGCCTATTATTGTAGCAGATTTAGGTACCGCAACAACTCTAACTGTTATAAATGAAAAGAATACTATTATCGGTGGCGCAATTATGTCAGGCATCAAAACATCATTAAATGCTTTAACTGCAAATACAGCATTGTTACAGCAGGTAAGCATTGATTCTCCTAAAAAGGCTATAGGCTCAAATACAGTTGAATGTATGAAATCGGGTGCAGTTTATGGCGGAGCATGTATGCTAGATGGAATGATAGACAGATTTAATGAAGAGCTTGGATGTGAATGCTTTGTTGTTGCCACAGGTGGCTTGGCAGATGTCATAGCAAAGCATACAAAACACAAAATATTGTGTAATCCTAATCTTTTACTTCAAGGGTTATACATTTTGTATAAGAAAAACGAGAAATAAAAGATTTAATTAGTTTACATTATAAAAATATTATTATATAATAATCGAAAGCGTTTAAGAGCTTTAAAGAATTTTTCACTTGAAAGGTTTGAAGTAGTATGGCTAAAGTAACATTCAGAGAGGACAGATGTAAAGGCTGCGGTCTTTGTGTTGAGGTATGTCCTAAGAAAATCGTACAACTAAAAAAAGATCAATTAAACTCTAAAGGATATCATCCGGCAGGAGTTACAGACGAAGAGCAGTGTATCGGATGTGCATTTTGTGCCACAATTTGTCCGGACTGTGTAATCAAAGTTGAGAAATAAGTACTTATTGAAGAAAGGTGGAACGGACAAATGGGTGAAAAGCTGTTAATGAAAGGAAATGAAGTAATAGCTGAAGCTGCGCTGCGTGCCGGATGCCGTCATTATTTCGGTTACCCGATTACACCGCAGACAGAAGTTGCGCATTAC
>JAZNOJ010000087.1:0-12128 GCA_045580735.1 Candidatus Egerieisoma sp.
ACAACATCCATGAGCCTACCTCCAATTGTATACATACTAACATATGCATTGAAAAAAGTACAGTAATTACCGGTGGTTAAGATGTTTATTATCTAATATATGAACGATAGCCGATTCATCTCATGACTAAAGTCGCAAGTGTTCTCGGCTATTTTCATAAAACATTTTATTTGATTTGACAAATAAGTTGTGCTTGTGCGATAATTAAGAGGTGATGAACAATGGAAGATTTAAAGTATACAATTGCTAAAAATATAACTGAATTACGTAAAAAGCATAGTATGACACAGGCCGAGCTCGCAGAAAAATTAAATTATTCTGACAAGGCCGTTTCTAAATGGGAACGACATGAGTCAATGCCTGATATTACAGTGCTTAAAAGAATAGCTGATCATTTTGGAGTTACTGTGGATTACCTTCTACAGCCGGAGCATCATGAGGAAGCAGAAAGACTTCGAAAAAAACAAATTACAGATATTAGATTAAGAAGAAATCACAGCATCATTACATGCATGAGCATATTGGTAGTATGGCTTATTGCATTAGTTGCTTTTGTAATTATAAAAACAGTTGCACCTGACACTTTATGGTCTCTGTCACCATTCCTATTTGCACTACCTGTTACTTTTATTGTGTGGCTTGTATTAAATAGTATTTGGTTTTCTCGAAGGAGAAATTTTATGATTATATCCCTAATGATGTGGTCATTTTTAATCATGATCTATTTTTTATTGTTTGGTTTTGGAATAAATGTTTTTCTTATTTTTGCTTTGGGAATTCCCGGACAAGCTATTATATTACTATGGTCTAATATTCGTTTTTCTCGCAAGAAGAAAAACAAACGATAGATTTTTATCTATTTTTAGCCAATCCTACTATTAGTAGAATCACTTTATTCTACTTCTACAGTCATTTCTACAATCTATAGAGTGCAAAACAGCTGTAGTTTAGTGACTATTTTTCAAAAACAGATATACTTGAAATGTACAAAAAAATTGGAGGTTAGCTTTTGTGAGCAATTACATCATATTTACTGATTCAGCTTGCGACTTAGAAGCCGCAACTTTAAAAAAATGGAATGTTAAATACATTGATTTAACTCTCAAATACGACAATGACGACAAGATTTACACAAATACTGAAGTCGAGCCTGTAGAATTTTATAACAAAATGAGAAATGGTGCAGTTGCCAAAACATCTGCTGTAAATTCACACCTTTTCAAGAAAGTATTTGAAGAAGAATTAAAAAACGGAAATGATGTTTTTTATTTAGGTTTTTCCTCAGGACTCAGCACAACCTATAGTTCAGCTGCCACAGCAGCAAAAGCGCTTTCAGAGGAATACCCTGACAGAAAAATTTTCACCGTTGACTCACTAGCAGCATCTGCCGGCTTTGGTATGCTCGTCTATTTGGCTGTTCAAAAAAAAGAAGAAGGCGCTTCAATCGAAGAATTAGCAAAATATATGGAAGAAATCAAATGGAATTTATGCCATTGGTTTACAGTTGATGATCTTGTCTACTTAAAAAGAGGCGGTCGAGTAAGTGCAGCCGCCGCTTTAGTGGGTGGCATGCTTGGAATCAAACCAGTTCTGCATGTTGATAATGAAGGTCATCTTATAAATATTTCAAAAGTACGCGGAAGAAAAGCATCAATAAATGGTCTCTTCCAAAAATATAAGGAACTTGCGATAGACCCAAAAAAAGGACCGATATTCATTTGCCATGGTGATTGCATAGAGGATGCGAAAATGCTTTCAGATATGATCAAAACAGAGTATGGCCCTGAAACTGATATGACAGTCTTCACAGGTCCTGTAATCGGGGCACATTCAGGACCAGGAACATTAGCACTCTTCTTCCTTGGTAAGGAAAGATAATTTTATAAAGGAGAATTATTCATGGCTACTAAAATTGATGGAGTATCCTTTGCACGTATGTTACAGCGTGCAGCTGCAAATTTACAAGATCATACAGGAGAAATCAACGATCTTAATGTATTTCCAATTCCAGACGGAGATACAGGAGATAACATGTTTTTAACTCTCATGGGTGGTGTCAACGCAGTAGATAATGAAAATCAATCATTAGCAGAGGTTTCTAGAAATGCTGCTAATGGAATGTTATTTAGCGCACGTGGAAATTCAGGCGTTATATTATCACAATTCTTTGACGGTATCGCAGCAGGATTATCTGACATTGAAATTGCTGATTCCCGTCAACTTGGAAAAGCATTTCGTACAGGTGTTAAGCATGCCTATAATGCTGTTATGAAGCCTACTGAAGGTACTATACTTACGGTTGCACACGATGCAACTGAATATGCCTGCACAACAGAAAATCAAGATGCAGAAGAATTTTTAGGATCTTTTTTAGAAGAAGGCAAACGTTCATTAGATAGAACACCTGACCTACTACCTATGCTAAAAAAGGCTGGTGTAGTGGATTCGGGTGCTGCAGGTCTTATATGTATTGTAGAGGGAATGTTTAGTGCTTTAGATGACTCAAAAGCAACTGAAATTAAACCTCTTGAGGTTGCTTCTCAGCCTGAGGAAATTGATCTTAATGCCTTTGGACCAGATGATGTTCTTGAATTTGGCTACTGCACAGAGCTTTTGGTACGCCTTCAAAATTCAAAAACTGATATTAAAAATTTCCAAGTAAGTGTCATTACAGACTTTTTACAAACAATTGGCGATTCGATAGCTGCATTTACAATAGATAGCATTGTCAAAATCCATGTACATACACCAACTCCACAGAAGGTGCTTGATTTCTGTCAGCAATATGGAGAATTTCTAAAAATAAAAATCGAAAATATGTCACTCCAACATAATAACACTCTTTCTGAGGATGAAAATAACAAAGAAAACAGTATTAATTCTTCTTTTGAATCCTCAGACAATGAAATTCAAGAAGAGCTTGAACGAAAAAAATTTGGTTTTGTTGCGGTTGCTTGTGGCGGTGGCATACAAGATACATTCCGTCAGATAGGTGCTGACGTTATTGTAGAAGGAGGACAAAGTATGAATCCTTCTGCTGAGGATATTCTAAAATCCTTTGAAAAAGTAAACGCTGAAACAATATTTGTTTTCCCAAATAATTCAAATGTCATTTTAGCAGCACAGCAAGCGGCTCGTCTTTATAACAAAGCTGACGTAAGAATTATTAATAGCCGTACTATAGGAGATGGATATGCTGCCCTCTCCATGATGGATTATGACATCGAAAATGCAGATGAAATGGAAGCCCTTTTCAACGAAAGCATGGAAAATGTAATCACCGCAGAGGTATCAAAATGCGTTCGTGATGCAGACATGCAAGACATACGAGTACACAAGGGAGATTATATAGGTTTTGTTGGAAAAGAAATTCTTTCCGCTGTTCCAAACAGACGCGGAGCAGCAATAGCAATGTGTGATAAAATTGACTGGACAAACCATGAAATATGTATTTTGATAGCCGGAATCGACTCAACACAGGACGAAGTTGAAGACATCAAAAGGCATATCGAAGCTACTCAGTCAGTTGAAGTATATTGTATAGAAGGCAGACAGGATATATACAGTTATATTCTGATTGTTGAATAATTAATTAGCATTTACCTTTAACAAATAAACCATTCCAAAACAACAGCCGGGCATTCGCAATCTGCTCGGCTGTTGTATTTTTATTTTAAAAAAACTTTTTATTTCATATAAAATGTGATATACTACGCAAGTACAATTTATTTAAGGAGATGTAATTAATGAGCGAATGTAATCACGATTGTTCGAATTGCAGTGCAAACTGTTCAAGCAGAGAATCAAACAATCCTCAATCATTTTTAGAAAAACCTCATGTAGGCTCAGATATTAAAAAGGTAATTGCTGTCGTAAGTGGTAAAGGCGGTGTTGGTAAATCTCTCGTAACGTCTTTAATGGCAGTAAATATGCGTCGCAAAGAATATGAAACAGCAATTTTAGACGCAGATATCACAGGCCCTTCAATACCAAAATCTTTTGGTCTTACAGAAAAAGCTACCGGTGATGAAGCTGGTATTTATCCTGTATGCACAAAAACAGGCATAAAAACAATGTCACTCAATCTTCTTTTAGAAAACGAAACTGATCCTGTTGTATGGCGTGGTCCAATCATAGCAGGAACGGTTAAACAATTCTGGACAGATGTTATTTGGGAAGATGTAGACTTTATGTTCGTTGATATGCCTCCAGGAACAGGCGATGTTCCATTAACAGTATTCCAATCACTTCCTATAAACGGCATTATTATCGTAACTTCTCCACAGGAGCTTGTTTCCATGATAGTTGAAAAAGCAGTTAATATGGCAAATCTCATGAATATTCCTGTTCTCGGAATTGTAGAGAACATGTCATATTTTGAATGCCCTGACTGTGGAAAGAAGCATCATATTTATGGAGAAAGCCACATTGACGAAATCGCCTCGAAGCACAATATTCCTATTGTTGCTAAGCTTCCAATAAACGGAAAATTAGCCGCTGCATGTGATAAAGGCACTATTGAATTATTTGAAAGCAATGCTCTCGATGAGCTTGCTGAAAGCTTAGAAAAGCTTTGATTCTATAATTAGGAGACATACTATGACAAGACGTGACGCCGCAATGGATTATTTTAAGCAGGGATATAACTGTGCCCAGGCTGTTTTACTTGCATTTACAGATAAAACAGGACTTACTAAAGAACAATCAGCGCTAATCGCCTCCTCTTTTGGCGGCGGTATGGGAAAGCTTAGAGAAGTTTGCGGTGCAGTTTCAGGCATGTTGATGGCAGCAGGTCTTGTCATAGGTTATTCAAACCCCGCCGATCAGACAGCAAAAGCAGAGCATTATAAAAATGTTCAATTACTTGCTAATGCTTTTAAAGAAAAAAACAGTAGCATTATTTGTCGTGAGCTTTTGAGTAATACATCTGGTCAATCAAATATTACTGGCAAAGAGCTAAGTTCAGACACTCCCCCATCAATAAGGACACCGGAATATTATAAAAAAAGGCCTTGTGCTGAATTAGTGGGCGATGCATCTGAAATTCTGGACAATTATTTCAAAAGTCATTTAGATATTTAGGAGGACATTTTCTTGAAAAAGAGCAAAATTTTTTCTACAGTATTATTTTTACTAATCATAATTTCAATCTTTTGTTCATGCAAAGAGGAAGAAAAGGTTCTTATTTCTCCTCCAACCTTCAATATTTCAACACCAAACTATGATGGCGAGGTTGTGCTCCCAACAGCGGAGCCTGTTATGCCTACTGCAGAACCAGGAACGCCTAATGTTTTATCTCTTTATGTTGCAAACGATGGTATTAGAAAGCTGGTCAATAATGAATTTGTTTCAAAATGGGAGCCTGATGCAACTATCAAATGTTTTGAGGTAATTGCATCTACACAAGATAATCTTTCCGGAAACAGATTTGCTGATATATGGTATAAGGAATGGAGCAAATTTCCCAATAATACAAATACGAAAATCGGTTACAGCATCAGTCTAACATTAAAAAACGGGGATATTATTGATTATGATATAAAAAATCCAACAAATACTAAACAAAATTCGCAATATATAGAAACATATTTATATGATGATTATCATACTATTCCCGGCCAATGGTATAGTCATCTTACAACAGAAGACTTTAATGACGAAAAGATTGCTACATCAATAAAATTGGTTTGTGCTGATAGTATAAATGAAGTTCAAGAAATCAAGCTAACGGCATATTTTTATCAACTCAGCACTCCTGAGAGCACATATGCCCATAGCTCAATTATTATAAAAAATTCAGATAATATATAAATTCCTTTTGAAAGGTCTGTGACTCATGAAAATAGTTGTATTAGAAAAAAATTCAGTAAGTCATGACAATGACATATCCTTTGACGAATTAAAAAAGCTCGGTAATATTGAAATATATGATATGCTACCAAAGGATAACCTTGAAAAGATACTATCTGATGCTGAAGCAGTTATTTGCAACAAGGCAAAATTCACTAGAGAAGTAATATCCAACTGTCCAAGCCTTAAATATATAGGCTTGTTTGCAACTGGATATGACAATATAGATATTGATGCCGCAAAAGAAAGAGGAATAGTTGTATGCAACTCACCAGGATATTCTACTATGTCAGTTGCACAGCATACTTTTTCTTTAATACTAAATCTTGCATCCAATTCAACAGCTTATATCAATTCCGTTGCAAACGGCGACTGGATTAATGCTCCGATGTTTACTTATCTTACTTATCCTATAAATGAAATTAATAACAAAACATTAGGAATAATAGGTTATGGTTCAATCGGAAAAGCTGTCGCTAAAATTGGCGAAGCATTTGGAATGAAAATTTTAATTTACACCCGAACTAAGCCAGAAAATTGTCCATATGATGTTGTGGATTTCGATGTGCTTTTGGAAAATTCAGATTTTGTAACGCTCCACTGCCCTCTTACAGAGCAAACACATAAGCTAATAAATCAAAATACACTTTCAAAAATGAAAGCTTCAGCTTTTTTAATTAACACCTCTCGAGGAGGAGTTATTGATGAGGATGCCCTTTCAAAAGCACTAATAAATAAAAAAATTGCTGGTGCTGCTGTAGATGTATTATCTACAGAACCTATGAAAGCAAATCATCCGTTATATGGTCTTTCAAATTGCATAATTACTCCCCACATTGCTTGGGCATCATTAGAAGCTAGAATTAGATTATTGCAAATTGTCAAAGGTAACCTTGAAGCCTTCCTTAATGGCAATCCTATAAATAATGTAGCAAAATAACATTTTAAATTTATATAAAACAAGGAGAATACATGGAAGATAGCACCATAAATTCACAAAGTATTACAATTCAAAACATAAAACTAAATGGAAGTGTTGAAGCAATACCTTCAAAGTCTCATGTTCACAGATTACTAATAGCAGCTGCATTGTTCGGCTCAGATACAAGGATAGTATTCAATGCCACACCATCTGCTGATATTGTAGCAACAATCGATTGTCTAAAAGCATTAAATGCTGATATTAGCTTTGCTGACAATATAATACACATAAAAAATTCAAAAAAAGCTATGCCTGGCACTGCAGAGCTTTATTGTAACGAAAGTGGCTCAACATTACGATTTATGCTTCCTGTGGTTTGTGCATTGGGAATAGATGCAAAATTTCATCCCAAAGGCAGATTGCCACAAAGACCCCTATCACCACTACGTGAGGAGCTAATAAAGCATGGTGCTATAATAGATGAAACAGGAAAACTCCCTTTTTGTACACACGGCACATTAAAGGGCGGAAAATATGAAATAGCAGGTAACATTTCATCACAATATATAACCGGTCTATTATTTGCGCTACCACTTTTAGATGAGGAAAGTGAAATAATAATTACAAGCAAGTTAGAATCAAAGCCTTATGTTGACATGACACTAGAGGTGCTTTCATATTTCGGTGTAGATATTGAAATACGAAGCGAAAATCATATCATAATAGGTGGAAAATCAAAGAATTCAAGCTCTAATAAGCCTCTGGAATTCTATGCTGATGGCGATTGGTCAAATGCCGCCTTTTGGCTTGCAGCAGGAGCGATTTGTGAAAAGCTTACTGTAAAATCATTGAGATTAAGCTCAGCACAAGGAGACAAAGCAATTCTTCCCATTCTTGAGAAATTCGGAGCAAAAGCTGAAATCGAAAAAGCAGATAAGGATTTGTTTAACATTTGTATTTCTCCACAAAAACTAACAGCCATAGATATAGATGCATCAAATATACCTGATTTGGTTCCTATATTATCACTGGTAGCAGCCTGTGCAGATGGTACTACAAAAATATATAACGCACAAAGATTACGCATTAAAGAAAGCGACAGACTTGCAACCGTACATGAGCTATTGAGCATATTAGGAGCAGATATATCAGAAACGGACGATGGCTTAACAATAAAAGGCAATAGCAGCACTAAAGCACTTATTGGTGGAACAATCTACAGTCACAACGACCATAGAATTGCAATGACTGCTGCAATTGCTGCTACAGTCTGTCAAAATCCGATAACTATAAACGGTGCAGAAGCGGTCAATAAGTCTTATCCTCATTTCTGGAAAGATTATGAAAAATTAAGTAAGGAAGTGTAAAAATGTCATCATTATTTGGCAAAAACATAACCATTTCAATATTTGGTCAATCACATTCCACTGCAATTGGTGTAACAATTGACGGTCTAAAAGCAGGCTTTAAAATTGATATGAATGAGCTAGCATGTTTTTTAAGAAGAAGAGCACCAGGCAAGTCAAAATATGCTACCCCAAGAAACGAGGATGATTTACCGGAGTTTCTCAGCGGATTAATTGACGATACAACTTGTGGTGCACCACTGACAGCCATTATACGAAACACAAATACAAGGCCCGGTGATTATAAGAACCTAGCTGACATACCACGCCCTGGACATGCAGATTATACAGCACAAATAAAATACAATGGTTTTCAAGATCCTACCGGTGGCGGACACTTCTCAGGAAGACTTACCGCACCCCTTTGCATTGCGGGAGGTATTTGTCTCCAGTTTTTAAAAGAGCAAGGCATTTTTATTGGCGCACACATTAGCAAAATTGGCAATGTTAATGATGTTTTATACGACCCATGCAATGTATCAAAATACGATTTTGAAAAAACTAAAGAAAAATTGCTCCCTGTAATTGACGATACTGCAGAGCAAAGTATGTCTCAATTAATTTTAGAAAATAAATCAAAAGGCAATTCAATTGGTGGAATAATTGAATGTGCAATAATTGGAATGCCTGTAGGAATCGGAAATCCAATGTTTGATGGTCTTGAAAATAGAATTTCACAATGTGTTTTTGGTGTTCCTGCAGTTAAAGGAATAGAATTTGGTGCTGGCTTTAGTGTTGCAGAAATGACAGGGCTTGAAAACAATGACAGCTTTTACATAGATGAAAGCTCGAATATTAAAACAAAAACCAATAATCACGGCGGTATACTTGGCGGTATTTCCTCAGGAATGCCAATAATATTTAAGACTGCGATAAAACCCACTCCGTCAATTTCAATAGAACAAGATAGCATAAGCATTTCAAAAAATGAAAATGCACGACTCGAAGTAAAAGGCCGACATGATCCATGTATATTGCCACGAGCTGTACCATGTATCGAAGCTGCCGCAGCTATTGCAATATATGATTCATTAATTGGAAATAATTAAAAATAATATAAAAATAAGGAAGTGTACTAAAAATGGAAAAGAAGGATTTACAAGAATTACGCAAACAAATTGATTCAGTAGATGACCAATTGATAAAATTATTCCAAGAGCGCATGCATATTTCTTCAAGCATTGCCGAATATAAAAAAGATAATGGTCTTCGTGTAATGGATCAACAAAGAGAAAGAGAAAAGTTAAATGACTTGATTAATAAATCAGAAGAAGATTTTAAATCATATACCAGCGTTTTGTATTCGCTATTATTTGAACTTAGCCGTTCATATCAAGATAAAATCCTTTATCCTACATCAAATTTGCAGGAAAAGGTTTCTTATGCAATTGAAAACACAAACAAATTGTTTCCTACTAATGCAATAGTAGCATGTCAAGGTGTAGAAGGTGCTTTTTCACAGCACGCATGTGATAAGCTCTTTAAAAATCCTATGATTATGTACTTCAACAACTTCGCAGGTGTATTTGCCGCTATAGATAAAGGAATGTGCGACTATGGTGTGCTTCCTATTGAAAATTCTACGGCAGGCTCTGTAAAACAAATTTATGATCTTATGATGTATTATAATTTCAACATTGTTAGAAGCGTAAGAGTTAAGGTTGACCATAATTTACTTGCAAAAAAAGGAACAGATTTAAGCAAAATTAAAGAAATATATTCTCATGAGCATGCTATAGCTCAATGCTCATCATATTTAGGTTCTTTGGAAAATGTAAAGATAACAGCCGTAGCTAATACTGCTACAGCAGCTAAACTGGTGGCTGAATCCGACAGAGATGATGTTGCTGCAATATGCTCTAGATCTTGTGCTCCTCTTTATGCTCTTGATATTATTGCTCCATCAATTCAAGACAAAGGAAATAATTATACAAGATTTATATGTATATCGAAAAATCTCGAGATTTATCCTGGTGCTGACAGAACAAGCTTAATGATGATTATTTCCCATAAGCCAGGTTCATTATATAGAGTATTATCCCGTTTCTATGCATTAGGTATTAATCTGGTAAAACTCGAGAGCCGTCCTATTCCTGACCGTGATTTTGAATTCATGTTTTATTTTGACTTGGACACACCTGTCTATTCTAAAGAATTTATTCAATTAATTTGTGAATTAGATGGTTTGTGTGAAGAATTCAAATATTTAGGAAGCTATTCTGAAATGATCTGACTTAAATCAATTAATACTAAAACATAACCTCATCCTTGTTATCTAAATAGAAACAAGGATGAGCTTTCGTATTTGAAAGGATTACATTTATGAAAAATACAGGATTTTCTAATTTTAGAAGTGGCTTACTAGGTGAAAAATTAGCACACAGCTTTTCACCTCAAATACATGCTAGACTTGCCGACTATTCATATAGATTTTTTGAAAAAGCTCCCGAAGATGTTGATGAGTTTTTAAAGAGCAATGAATTTGATGCAATTAATGTTACTATTCCATATAAAAAGGTTGCTTTTTCTGCTTGTGATATGCTTTCAAAAACAGCCTCTAGCATAGGCAGTGTAAATACTGTAGTAAATAGAAACGGAATATTATTAGGTTATAATACTGACTATTTCGGTTTTACTTATTTAATTAATAAAGCCGGCTTTGACGTTTCTAAGGGCAAAGCACTTGTACTTGGTAGTGGCGGAAGCTCTGTAATGGCATGTGCAGCATTAAAAGACATGGGTTGTCCTGAAATCATAGTTATTTCTCGCTCAGGTGATGATAATTATGAAAATATTTATGAAAGACACTCTGATGCTTCTTTCATCGTCAATACAACCCCAATAGGTATGTATCCAAAAAATGGCGTTTCAGCCGTTGAGCTTGAAAATTTCAAATGCTGTTGTGGAGTCATCGATATTATATTTAATCCAGCAAAAACAAAGCTTCTTTTGGATGCTGAAAAACTTGGTGTTCCTTTTATTAATGGACTTCCAATGCTCGTAGCTCAAGCAAAGCAAGCCTCGGATATATTTTTAGGATATATAACAGAAGATGGCTATAACGAGGAATATATTTCCAGTGTTGCCGATGAAATAGACAAAATAACTCATCTTATAGAGCTTGAAACAAAAAGCATTGCACTAATAGGCATGCCCGGCTGTGGAAAAAGCACCATTGGTGCTATCTTAGCCCAAAAGCTTAACAAAGACTTTATAGATATTGATATTGAAATCGAAAAGCAAATTTCAATGAGTATTCCTGAGTTTTTTGCATCAAAAGGCGAAAAAGCTTTTAGAGAAATTGAAACAAAAACATTAGATGAATATTCAAGAAAAAGCGGTGTCATAATTGCAACAGGCGGAGGTGTAATAAAAAACCCTAAAAATTTACCTGTATTAAAGCAAAATTCGCTTATCGTAATGATAAAAAGACCTATTGAAGCTCTAGCAACAGAGGGACGTCCTATTTCATTATCCTCCAATCTGCAGCAGCTTGCAAAAGAGCGACTTCCAATATATGAAGCTTGGAAGGATATATGTGTAGACACATCTAATTCATCTCCTGAGGACATTGCAGACGAAATAATAAAATATCTTATAAAATAAATTATACTTTTTTAGAGAAAAGCAATGAATTAAAAATTCCGTACACGGGCGGCAGATTTCGGTCTGCCGTCCGTTTGCATATCTGAACTTTTTTGTGAAATAATAGAATTAGCTAATTGAACCCGTTGACAAAATCGCTAAAATGGTATATGCTAATAATGGCTAAAGTAGATAGCCGAGAAGGAGGCGAAATCAATGACAACAGCAACCGCAACTGAGGTTCAGAACAATTTCGGAAGATTTTTGAAATTGGTTCAGGAGGGACAGGAGATCGTTATTATGAAGAACGGCTCCGAGGTCGCACGGCTGATCTCCAAGGGTCAAACGGTGTCATTCCTTTCGGA
>JAZNOJ010000088.1:0-36137 GCA_045580735.1 Candidatus Egerieisoma sp.
ATATAAAAAAAGTATAAAATTAAATAAAAAAGCTACGACAAATCTAATCGTAGCTTTTTTAACAATATTATAAATCTTCACATTATAAATAATTACTAGAATTTTTACTTTCTCCATATGAGAATAGTAAAAATTAATTCATAGTATAAAATAATGTTTTTTCTGTAACTTTATATTTAGCAATTAATATTTATATTCGGTGTTTACGACACCTACACCAACCTCAGCATTTGCATGTAATGAAGTTTCCTCTTCTCTGTCAATTTCTATTCTAGAAACAGAAACCTCATAGGCCACTTTTTCTATTACATCACCATTAGGGAATTTTTTTTGATACTTACGACTTTGTAATCTTCCTGTAACTTTAACATGTTCTCCAACTTCCCTCTTACCACAAAATCTTGCATTTCTTCCCCATGCAATACAAGGAATATAGTCTGATTTATTGTAAGAGCGATTTACAGCTAACAGGAAATCAGTAATTTCTCTATCAAACGGAGTTTTTCTATAAACTGGTTTTTTACAAATAAAACCATCTAACTCGACTAAATTCAAATCATTTTCTGGTTTTTCTTCAATATCATCGCAAAAAACGATGTCCCTGGCAAAAACTGTTAACATGAGCTTCGTAGAACCATCTTCTCTTACAGCATTATAAGAACGGAATTGTCCCTCTACCTCTATGTATCTACCAACTTGATAATCTGAAAAATCTGTTAGCCTTTCTGATACTGTTATAGGTATTGTGTCATAGCTATCACTCAATCTTTTTATTTGGATATCAAAATAATAAAAGCCTTCTCCATAAATTTCATGCCCAAAAACAGGTTCATTTAATATTATGCCAGAAACCTTTGCCGCATTATTCTCGCATTTACCGTTCACCACGATTTACACCTCACGAATTTCTTAAGTAATTTAATCAGCATTGCTGCTCTTTACCACAGTATATGAACTAGCCGGAAAATTATGACCACAAAAACAAGTCATGCTTGCAAATTATATTATAATAAGTAAATTATTGCAACACAATTCTCTAATAAAGCAACAAAAAGCCTCTAAAAAAGCTCAAAACACATTATATTTACATAATATCTGTAAAAATAATAATAAAGAGCAATACACAACAATAATAATTTCAATATTTATATCAATACATTATATGATTAATTTCTTTCATTTTCTTAACAATCATATCTTTTTGCATTGTTTGCCTGTGTTATCAATATAATAATTTTCAAAATATATCAAATCCGAAACTTTCACAAATTTATAATTCTGTTTCTGCAGTGTTTCTATAATTTTGGGCAAAACACTACAAATATACTTTGTATCATTATGGAACAGTAAAATGCTCCCCGATTCAGTTCTATCAATTATTCTATTATAAATATCATTTTCTGTCATATCCTCGCGCCAATCAATCGAATCAACAGACCATTTAATGTTATACATACCCATGTTTTCTGCAATTTTTATAACATTCTCTGTATTATCTCCAGAAGGAGCTCTATACAAAACCGGTTTTATTCCAATCACATCTTCTATTATTTGATTACATTTTTCAATTTCCTCCTTTAATTGTGTTGAGGTTGACTTAGATGGTAATTTATGGGAATACGAATGATTTCCTATTTCATGTCCTGCATAATGAATTTTCAACAATTCCTCTGTATTAATATCAGCCCAAGTACCTAGAACAAAAAATGTTGCTTTAACATTATAACTATCGAGAATCTCTAAAATACGGTCAATATCTTCTGCACCCCAAGCGCAATTGATTGTCAAAGAAATCTCACGATTATCATTATCCGTGCAATATATAGGAAGCTTTTTATCTGTTACTCCTACTTGTTGATATGCATAATCCTTAACACCATATGCGCCAAATATAATGCATAGTAAAAAAAGAGCAGCAACTGTTATTATCTTAATTTTTCCATGCTTTATTAATGCAATCTTCATTTAAACACCATCCTTCGTTTTTAAATAAATATGTGGAAAATATTTTTAATATTCTTCAAAATAAAAAAATCATCTACTCCATAATAAATTTATATAAAAATATAATTAATACAAAATTGAAACAATGCTGTCTTAAATTAGACACATTCTGCTCTTATACTCTATATCAAAAAAGAAAGGATTTTTATTTATATGAATAACACAAATGAACAAAATGCTATACAAAACAATAGAGATTCAAACAATATATATCAAAATTCTAATCAGTTGAATAGTAATATTTCACATGACAACCAAGCTGGATTTTATGCAAATAACGCTTCTGACAATTTACAGGAGCAATATAAAAACAATTTCGGCAATAATCCACAAACCGAAAATAGAAATACCACCATTATATTGGAAAATAAAAAAATCTCTTCTCAACAAACACCTCAGCTAACAAATAAAGAAAAGAAAGCTTCAAAAGGATTTAATGGTATAACCGTTATAGCTCTATGCTTGATATGTTGCATCATAACTTCCGCTATTTCTGTTGGTTTAGTCACATTGAAAAACTCAAAAAATAGTGATATTGATGCCATACCATCTAAAAATTCACAAAACAATTCTACAAATCTGAATAATACAGCATTATCCGAAAATGAAAAGAAAGAAGAAACAATAATCATTAATTCCGAAAATTCAGTATCCCCTGCAACAGCAGTTGCAGAAAAAGTCAATCCATCAATAGTCGGAATAAGAGTTACTACAGTCACAAATTATGGCCCGTATGGAAATCACGAATCAACAGGAGAAGGTTCTGGTGTAATTTATACAGACGACGGATATATAATTACTAATTATCATGTAATTGCTGATACAATCACTTCTTCTGGAGAACAAAATCCAAATGCCACATTAAGTGTATATCTAAATCAAGACACCACAAAGGAATATATTGGAGATGTAATTGGATATGAACAATCAGCCGATTTAGCAGTAATAAAAATCAAAGAAAGCGGACTCACAGAAATAGAAATAGGAGATTCATCAAAAATAAATGTTGGGGAAATTGCTATCGCAATAGGAAACCCAGGCGGATTAGAATTTATGGGCTCCATAACACAAGGAATCATAAGCGGGCTAAACAGAAGTATTCAAACTGAAGATTCTTACGAAAATTTATCCTTAATACAAACAGATGCAGCAATAAATCCAGGAAATTCAGGCGGTGCATTATGTAATGTAAATGGAGAATTAATTGGCATTAATAGTGTAAAATTGGTAGAAACAGGCTACGAAAGCATGGGTTTTGCAATTCCATCAAATGATGTTGTCAAAATATGCGATGACATAATAAAAAATGGTACAGATAAAATGGTTTATCTCGGTCTTGAATTTAACGAACGCTTCTCCGCAGATGTATTAAAAGCACAAGGTTATCCAGAGGGTATAGTAGTATCAAATGTAGCAGAAAATAGTCCCGCATCGAATGCAGGATTTGAAACTGATGATATTTTGGTTAGCTTTAACGGGAAAACAATTAAATCTATAAATGATTTAACAAATGCAAAAAAATCATGTTCTTCAGGTGACAAAATATACGCAAAAGTATATAGATTAAAACTGGAAGGCTTTGGCTTCACAACAAAATGGGTTGGTGAATATATAGATTTGGAAGTTAATTTCAAATAAAGATAATATACTGTAGGTATACAGCTTTAATAATCACTTTCGAATACATCTTTTCAAATCAAGAATATATTTTCACCTAATTACAGCAATAGACCTATAAAACTCCTGTTTTAAGATGCACTTATTTAGCCTGAAATCAAAAAAGAATAACTAAAAAGACATAATTCAAAACAAACTTAATATGTGAAATTTTGCTAGGAAATACAAGTAAAAAGTCAATTTGCTTTTTAATAAAAATACTTTTCAATACAGTATCAAATGATAATTTATCAACAATAATTAAAATCTAATGGCTTACTCAAAACATCTCACAAGCCGAGCAAAGCATCAATTAATACATTCTTGCTAATATCGGTAGTTTTCTAGCAAAAATCACATTTCAGCCTTAATAAGACAAGCTACAGGAAAAAGTCAAAAGATATTTACGTCTATAGAAAATAAAGAGTCCCTGGATTCTATTGTACTTGATATAAATCACCTCTAGTGATATACTTAAAAGCAGAGTAATTTTTGCATAAAATATAAGGAGAGATTAAATTGAATAATATTGTCCTTGTATGGATTACTAATCCATCAGCCTGCGGAAACATTGTTCGAGCAGGAAAAAAGATATCCAATGAATTGAATGCAGAATTGATGATTGCTAGTATACAAAAAGCAATTAGAAATGATTGGGACTCTACTGTAAACGATTTAGAAGCATTAAGTAATGCATCAAGAAGTGTAAATGCTGAGCTCACTGTAATATACTCAGATAACATATTCGAGTCTGCAGTAAAAACTGTTAGAAATGTAAATCCACTAGCGATGGTAGCTGGTGTTCCTGGCGACAGAAACAAAAATCTGTTTTTAGAGCAACTCCAGAGCTGCTCAGATAATGTTCCAATATACACAGTTGATACTCACGGAAATGTTTTAAAATTAGGATAAGGCCTTAATACGCTCCTCCTAAAACGAAAAACCGTTACTTTAAAAATATTATAAAAAATAAGAACAAGGTGATCATATGACCGACAAAAAAATTTACGTAGCCTTTGAAGGCATAGATGGAAGTGGAAAAACTGTACAATTTAAAAAAACAAATGAAATTTTGTCTTCAAAAGGCATCAGGGTCGGCGTATTAGATTTTCCAGACTATGAATCCTTCTTCGGACATGAAATAGGCGAATTACTATCAGGAAAAAACGACATTACCGCTAATGATTTAGATGCAAAATCAATGTCTCTATGGTATGCTGCTGATAGATGGAAAGCTTTTCAAAATTTTGATGATTCTAAATTCGATGTTGTACTTATGAATCGTTCAACTATGGCAAATGCTGCATACCAAGGCACAAGAAGTAAAAATCCGGAAGAAATATCAAAATGGGTATACGATTTAGAATTTAATACATTTGGCATACCCAAACCAGATATTTTCTTTATATTTGACATTCCTACCTCCCTTTCCAGAAAAAACGTTGCAAAAAAAGGATTTAGAGGCTATGTTGGTAACGACGCGGATGTATATGAAAAGGATGTTGCTTTTCTTGAAAATGTCAGGAAATGTTATTTGACATGTGCTTCAATATATCCAGGAAGTATTGTATTAAACTGTGCAGATGAAAACGAAGAAATGCGTCCAATTGAGGATATTTCGCACGAAATTTTAAATATACTAAACAAAAAATTCAATATTTAACAATTTCTAGCACTTTGAATTAAAGCTCACACATTTCAAATTTTCAAAGCCTATTGATTACTAACTATCTCACGCATTTTTTCTATATTTTTCTCCATTTCATTAGCAAGCTTGATTTGATTGCGAGCTCTATCTAAATTATGGTTTTCGTGTGAGATCCCAAAATATATATCCCCCTCTAAATAATCAGTCAGAAAACGCATGCCACATTCTAGGGTCATTAAAATAGCTGAT
Source organism: Candidatus Egerieisoma sp. (assembly GCA_045580735.1). Lineage (GTDB taxonomy): Bacteria > Bacillota > Clostridia > UBA1212 > UBA1255 > Egerieisoma. The sequence goes on from JAZNOJ010000088.1 coordinate 5,558, forward strand.
TCTGGCAAAAGTTTCATTTCAGTCTCAGTCAATTTATGCTTCATTTCACTTAAATACCCTGAAGTATAAGCTTCAAAAAGCTCGATATTAAAACCTACTCTTTCTAGAGTTGCTTCATCCTCATTTGATGTATTTGTGCCAAAACGAATACTATCCCCAAAATCATATAGGGCCGAGCCAGGCATTACAGTATCTAAATCAATTAGGCACAGTGCTTCAGAAGTTTTTATATCAAGCATGACATTATTAATCTTTGTATCATTATGTGTAACCCGAACAGGAATATTCCCTGCTTCTATTTCATTTGTTATTATGCTGTAAAAAGATTCACGGGCTTTAAAAAAATCTATTTCCTTTTCTACCAAGCTTCGTCGAAAAGCTACATTATTGTCAATTGCTTTACATAAATTTTTGTATCTTACAGGTGTATTATGGAAATTTTCAATAGTTTCAAACAAATCTTGAATAGGATAGCTTTCCAACTTCTTTTGAAATTGTCCTAAAGCAACACCAGAATTATAAAAATGCTCTTTTTTTTCTATTTTATTATATGCAACAGCATTTTTAATAAAGTCATATGCTCTCCAATATATATCATTTTCGTCCTTATAATACAGCTTTCCGTCAATCGTTTTAACTATATTAAGTGTACTTCTAGCCACATCAGAACCCTCTAATGCAGAAACCCTCTTTATGTGCTCCGTTATCTTACTGATGTTTTCCATAAGTTCAACAGGCTTTTTAAAAACATTAGTATTGATATTTTGTAAAATATATTTACGTCGTTCATTATTGTCATCAAAATATGTCAAGACATACGTTTTATTAATAAGTCCTGAATTATTAACACAAACATCTTTTAGAGTTCCAATAAATTGAAACTGCCTAATTATTTTGTCATCCACTGTAATCATAAGCTTTATTCCCTACCCTGTTAAATATAAAATTTCATTAAATATTTTCTTTGTAAAAGGCTTGTTTTTAATCTCTAAATCTTTATATATAAATCACATAAAATTAGTATGCATACTTTGAAGCAATAGAAACCGCTTCAACCATGCTGACTGAGCTAGCCTTACCCATCCAAGCAATATCAAATGCAGTACCATGATCCACAGAGGTACGCAAATATGGCATCGAATGTGTCAATGCAATAGTTCTCTCAAAATCGAGTGTTTTCGTCGCAATATGACCTTGATCATGATACAAAGATAAAACCGCTCTATACTTACCAATATGCGCCAGATGAAAAACAGAATCCGCACTTATAGGACCTACCACATCATATCCTTTATCACGCATTTCTTTTACAGCAGGCTCAATAATATTCATTTCCTCATTACCAAACAATCCATGCTCGCCACTATGCGGATTCAAGCCTGCCACAGCAAGTGTTCCTTTGGATGCACCAATCTTATCAAGTGCCTCAGTACACCTAACTATATAATCTTGAATTTTTTCCTTAGAGACAGCTTTAACAGCATCCAAAAGAGATAAATGACGCGTCAAAAAAAACACTCTTAAACCCCTTGTTTCAAACATAGTCAAAGGATCTTTTGTATTAGTCAATGCTGCATATATCTCCGTGTGACCTATATAAGGAACTCTTGCAGCCTTCAAACTTTCTTTATTAATAGGAGCTGTCGCAACAGCCAATGCTTTTCCTTTTTTACAAAGCTCATGTGAAGCCTTTATACAATCAAATGCAGCCTGTCCACCAAAATCAGAAATTTTTCCTGCTGTTTCAGATGAAATTTTTCCATAACAAGGAACATGCACAATATCATTTGCATACTTTCCCATAAAATGCTTTATTCCTACAAGCTTTGCTGCCTGCTCAAGGACATCTGCATCACCAATCAAAATAGGATTACACATTTCTCTTATAGTTTTATCTGCCAAAGTTTTAACTGTAATTTCCGGACCAATACCACATGGATCACCCATTGTTATTGCGATGCTTTTTTTATTTTTAATTTCTGCCAAAGTATATCGCCCCATTTCAAATTCTTGAACATTGTAGCAAGCAAAATAAAAATCGTCAAGCAAACAAAAGTTCCATTTATTAATAAACTCAGGAGCTTATTACCAATTCTAAAAACATTGAATAATTTTCCTATTTCTATAACAATTAACGAAAGGAAAAATGGTTTAATTAACCAATTTCTCAAATCAATTGTAAGCCCAGTAACTTTTGCTATTACTATCAAATTCAAAAATACGGTTACCGCCATTCCTAACACATTACCCCAAATATATGCCTCCATACCATATTCCGGAACTCCAAACCATATAGAAGCAATAATCACAATGTATCCGATAGACGAAGTCAAAAGAGACATCCCCTGTTTACCTAAGCCATTAATTATTCCAGACATAATTTGTTCAATATACATAAAAATACAACAATATGATAGTGAACGCAAAATGTATCCTACATCGTTTCCCGGATAAAGAATTTCTCCAATCTGCTCGCCCAATACAAAATATATTGCAAAAAAAATAAATCCCAAAAGAAATCCCATGCTTAAGCAATTTGTTATTCTATGGTTTGCGAGCTTGCTGTTTTTAGTTGAAACAGCCTCCGATATAGCAGGAACTAATGTAGTTGCAACAGATGAAGTAATCAATGTAGGAAAAGCTATCAACGGCATTGCCATCCCTGACAATCTTCCCAAAGCTTCTATTCCCTCAACATAGTTCCTTCCACCGGTAGCAAAGCGAAGCGGAAGTAATACGGTTTCAAGCATACCCATTAATGAAATTACTAGTCTGTTAAATGATATGGGCATTGACAATCTCACAATTTGACTTAAAGACTCTCTACGACGAATCACCGGTTTTTCATGTGATTTTTCCTTAAAAAAAGCTATACTAACAACTATCAAATTTGCCATTTCTCCAAACGCTGCTGAGGTTGTAGCAATTGCACAAGCGTAAGCCAAATTACTTCCTGCCATTCTATTTGCAACAAAAAAAATGACTCCTATACGTACAATTTGTTCTACTATTTGAGAAACAGCTGTCGGTGTAACATTTGAAGATCCATAAAAGTACCCCTTTATTGCTGAAGCAGACGCCACTATAGGAATACATGGTGCCAGCATTGCAAGAGAATAATACGATCTTACATCATGAAGAATATTTATCGATATTGATTTTGCAAAAAAAGCAAGAAGACCGCCACATATTGTACCAACAACAAGTAAAAAAGCAAATGCAATTTTTACTATTCTCAAAGCATTGGCATGATTACCAAGAGCCTTTTCTTTAGCAGTTAAATTTGAAACACTAATAGAAACTCCAGCCGTTAATGTTAAAATAATGAGGCTGTATACCGGTGATGCAAGCTGAAACAATCCCATTCCCTCTGCACCTAAAATATTAGACATGTATATTCTGTTTGCAAAGCCTAAAATTCTTACTATAAAAGCAGCCACCATCAGCTTCACAGCACCTATTTTATAAGATTCTTTTTTATAATTCAATGATATACACTCTTTTAAAATTCTTTATAAAAGCTTATGCATAGCACAGAAAATAAATTACTTACTTTTCTTTTTATTATCAAACAACTGAAAAGTAAATGCAACAAAAAAACCCGCAGCAAAGCCGCTAAAATGCGCATAATTATTAATTCCGGTATTTGCAAGTCCATATATTAAATTATACAAAACCGTTATAAATATGGTTGCAACGCTGCCTATATGTCTAAAATATTTTGCATTATTTCCGAAAAACATTTTATAGAACAATACGCCTCCCATACCCATTATGGCTCCTGATGCACCCAAAGAAAGTACGGAAGGACCCATTAACAGAGTAAAAAGGCTACCTGTAATTCCTGAAATCATGTATGCCAACCAATATTGAAAATCTGTATAGAAATTCCTTAAAATTCGGTCTAAAAAAAACAGCATAAACATATTTCCAACCAAATGCCCAACATCAGCATGAAGAAAAACAGAAGTAATCAAACGCCACCACTCACCATTTAAAACAGCCTCGTTTGATTGTATACCTATGTTTTCGATAGGCTTACTTCCAGTTTTAAAAAAAATCACACTATCAATTATAAATATAAAAACATTCATAAATATGATAATATTCAATGGTGTTGTAATTTTACTTTTAGTTCGAATTGGCCTAATATCATTATTTATTGCTGACAATTTATGAATTTTTTTACTGGTATCCATTTGGATAACACTGCTGTCTTTATCTATTTTTCCGCAACCTTCATCAAGAATTTTACGAAGATTTTTGTCCTGTATTTTTCCACCTGAAATTTTTTCGTAAACACCCTTCGAAAAGTCAAAAACAATAAATTCTGATAAAATCCGTGCCTCAAAATTAGCCTTCAGCTCTTTTTCCAGAAAAATTCTAAACTCATTTACATGAGATTCATCATCCTCGAGTATAAAAACAAATGTTCTAAAAATTCTGTTCCCTATATTCGCATCCATAGGGGCATGACGCAAATTCTCAAAAAAATTTTTAATTTGATTAAAATCCGGATTTGGCAATATATACAAAAACTGAATGGCATTCATGTCACGCTTATACAAACATCCACTTGGATGCACTCCGTAAAAAGCATCACTTCCAGCAGTTGCCGAAAACCATTCAGTAAAAGTTCTAATATTAACTTCTTTATTAACCGCGTCTGACGTATCCTCCGCCACGTTTGTTATCCGTTTGTCTTTTAGCATCTATCAAGCGTTCCTCACTTAATTTCATATATTTTGACAATCTATCTTCAAAATTTTCTAAGTTATTGCTTTGTAAATCATCATATTCCGGTGGTGGTTGATTAAATAAATCTTTTTTGACTGTTTTAGCTTCCTGTTTCTTTTCAAAACGCTTTTTATTGCGCTCGAATTTCTTTTCTCTCACATCTGTTGCATTATTACCTTTGAGCTCATTCACTTCAGAAGAACCATTAGCTAAAAGTATTTCATCTGCTTGTTTCATCGAAAGTCGCTTTTTTCCATCATGATCAGTTGCTAAAGAAACAACCTTAACCTCTTGACCAACACTAAGAAAATCATTGACGTCTTTTACAAAATTCTTTGAAATTTCAGAGATATGTACTAATCCCGATGTTCCATCCTCAAGTAATACAAAAGCTCCAAAATTCATAATAGCGGTAATTTTCCCGCTTACAACCTCACTCACACCCGACATAAAAAAACGGATTCATCCTCTCTCATTCATTTTTAACAAACACTGTTTCATCACTCTTAACATATCCGAGCTTTTCACGTGCTTTTTTTTCAACATAGTCATCTGTACCTAGAATTTCTCTTTCTTGATTCAGCTCTTCAATATGCTGTTCAACTTTTTTAATGTCCATTTGTAACGACTCATTCTTTTCAATATTTCTATCGAGCAAAGACTGCTGCGCTATAATTAAAACAATCAAAACTATTGCAAGAGCAAGAAATAAAAAAGTTCTGATATTAAAAATTCTATGCATATAACCACCGCTTATCCTTTGTAATAACTTTTTCATTATATACGATTATTTTTTGTTCGTAAATACTTTTTTTGAAATTTTTTCATATATACAGTATTTTTTATGTAACTTTATATTACTTTTTTCTGTGAAACGAAAAAATTTTGCGAATAGCACACCAAGAAAGATGAAAAATCATATAAACCGCCTTAAATACAACTCTCATCATTCTTCCGATAATTGGTGCCAAAACAAGAAAATACAGCACAACACCACTAATAGTACCTAATATACAAAAACTTCTTAGCTCTCCTTCATTAAAGATGTATAATCCTATTATAAAAATACAAAATGCTGATACAACAAAAAATGCATCCGTTATTTGTACCGACACCATATCAAATTTTGCCCCTACCTTTTTAAATGATATATGAAATTCTCGAAAAGTATCAAAAATCAATCCTATCATAATGCCAGTTATACCCATCAAGGCAAATATTTTGGCTGTTTCTATAGAATGTTCTAGACCCATATTTAAAATCATTTAAACATTCTCCCAACTATTCCCTTTTTGTTTTTACTATTGTCCTCATATTCACATGAGTAAACATAGCCATTAATCACAAGCTCATGCTGTTCAAGACTTAATCTCGATATTTTTAATCCCTCTCCTCGTATTAATAATTTTCCGAGCTCCGTTTCTATATCAACAAATGTTTCATCAAATCCGATAATATCATTGACACCTGTTACTTTAATTTTCTCTCGATTTTGAATGTTTATATCTTGGCCATTCAATTTAGCAGGAATCTTACTTATTTCATTCATATTTATTACTCCCAAATTATTATCTCTTACAACATTTATATAGCCGTAACCTAAATATTATGCTATAATTCGAAAAGGTTTTTATTATAAAAGCTTAATAATACGATATGTTAATATCATATATCGGAGGATAATTGTGAAAAAAAATTCCATCATTAATATAAAAATCACAAATATTGCTGAAGATGGCAGCGGCATTGGTCGTTTAGATAACATGGTCATTTTTGTACGTGGTATGCTCCCTGGGGAAGAAGGAGAAATACTCATAATCAAAATAACAAAATCATATGCTATAGGAAAGCTACAAAATCTCACTACCATGTCACCAGCCAGAATCACACCTCCGATATGCGAAAACTTTTCAAAAGGATGCGGAGGTTGTACATTCTGCCATTTTAATTATCATGAGCAGCTAGAATATAAGCAAACTCGTGTAATTGATTGCCTTGAAAGAATAGGTAATTTTAAAGATATCGCTAAAATTACCAAACATATTATAGAAGCACCTAAATTATATGGTTATCGAAACAAAGCAATTTATCCGTTTGGACTCGATTCTAACAAAAATATCATATGCGGCTTTTACGCTTCTGCCTCACATAGAATTATTCCGCTTTCTATATCAGGTTGTAAATTAGAAAACGATTCCAGCCGGCTTATTCGTGAATTTACAGTTGATTACGCTGTAGAGAACAAATTCAGTGTTTATAATGAAGATACTGGCAATGGCTTTTTACGTGCACTTATGGTTCGTACAAACAAATTTGGTAAAGCCATGGTAGTTTTGATTGTTAACGGTACTTCTAAAGATTTATCAATTCTAAAAAAATATGCCCTTAGCCTCATTGAAAAACACAAATTTACTGAATCCGTTTATGCATGCTTCAATAATAAAAATACAAATGTAATATTAAATGGTGAATTACATTTACTATATGGGAAAGACACTATCAGCGACATTATAGGTAATTTTAAAGCTGCACCTGCTTTTGAAATATCTCCAATGTCATTTTATCAAGTAAATCCAACTCAAACCGAACGTTTATATGATGCTGTATACAGTGTTCTACCAAAAAATTCAAAATTAATTTATGACATTTACTGTGGAATTGGCACTATAGGCATATATATACTTTCACGCCTAAAGCAAGACAACTCACATAATTCTACTAATTTGGTAGGTGTTGAATATGTTGAAGCTGCAGTGGAAAATGCAAGAAAAAATGCTTTAGATAATGGTTTTTATAATGTTTCTGAATTTTTTCAGGGAGATGCAAGTAAAATAACACCACTGGTATTGAAAAAATATGGCACACCTTCTGTTATTATTTTAGATCCACCTAGAAAAGGCTGCGATGAAGAACTAATAAATACGGTTCTTTCTGCTTACGCTGAAAATATTATTTATGTTTCATGTAATCCCGCCACACTTGCACGCGATTTAAAGCTCCTTTGCTTAAATAAATACGAATGTACATCGGTTCAGCCCGTTGATATGTTCCCACACAGCGGACATGTTGAGACGGTAGTTTGTTTAAGTAGGAAAAAGGTCAATGACCGCATAAACTTTGATATTAACATTGAAGCATTACCTGACCGTGTTTCTAAAACGGCGACATATGCAGAGATTAAAGCATATGTTTTGGAACATTACGGTTTTAAGGTATCATCCTTGTATATCGCTCAGATTATAGATAAACACGGTATCAAGGAAAGAGAAAACTACAATATTGGTGAGGGCAAGAGCAAAGAACTTATTTGTCCACCCGAAAAGGAAGAAGCAATTACCAATGCTCTTAAACACTTTAATATGATATAAGGGTTTAGTTTTTATTGTTGTTATTATTTGCAGTACAGTATAGTCCAAAGCAAAAGAAGACAACTCAGGGCAGTATAACAACAACCCACAACAAGACCTTATAAAAAAAAACATACACCCCAATTTCTTTTAGGAAAAAAAGGACAACATAAGGCAGTATATCTTAATGCAGTACAATATAAGAGCGGTAGCGGTCGTTTATCGTTCTGTTGCTTGTCTAATGCTGATTGGTCTACCGCCTTTGATTTCAATTTCAACGAAATCTCCGGGGTAAGTGTTTTTGAGGGTTTCCTTTGTTACTTCGTTTGCTTCGGCAATGGCGAAACGTTATTCTTCATCATCTACCGTAAAAGTTATGTACTTGCCTGCATCCAAAGCAGATTGAACGAAACCAGAGATTGTAAGTCCTGTTTTTTTCAAGGCATTTATACGGTTCTGTTCACATACCTCTTGGTAGTGTTTACGGTCGGCATCAACGGATGCTTTCATCATTCCAAAGGTCATTGCAATGTCGGGTGCTACGGTTGGATTGTCAACACCGTCAAAAGCATACTGACAAAAAGCGGTCATCAGGTTTTTGACCTGCTCTGGGGTTCCGCCATAAATTGCCCCCTTAAAGTTTTGGTAAAATATCGCCTGTTCAGGTTTTTTAGATTTTGCCATTATTTTATTCTCCTTTGCGTATTTTATATTCCTTTTGCAAGGTCAATAAAAGTATGAGCGAATAAGGAGAAAAAGGGATTTTCCTCATAAGTTTTTTGCTTGGTTGGAAAATTCACATTTTTTAGTATAATACAGTTAGATAAACTTGAATTTGACGGAGGCTTGAGATGAATAAAATAGATACAAAAGGGCTTTTAATAAGGATTTTTATGCCCACAATTGTTTTGAGCTTGAGTTATTTCATATTGGGACATTTTTGTAATATTCCGTACATATTGCTATTTTGTATTTTGGGAACGGTTATATTAGTACCCATGGAATTAGGAATTATTATGGTGGCAAGTAAAAAAGAGTATGGTACATATTCTTTAAAAAGTGCTTTCAAGGGACAGGAGAAACTTGCATTATGGAAGATAGTGCTGATTGCATTTGTTTTCTTTGGAATAGCAGGATTGCTTTCTGCATTTATTGCACCTATAGAAAATCAGTTGTTTGCTGGAATGAGAAGTTCTGTGCTTAATAATTTGCCGATGGGTTTTGATTGGAACGATTTAGAACACTTGAAATCATTTTCAAGACCGATACTTATTTTCACCTGCATATATTATGCTGTTTTCAATGTGTTAATTGGGCCAATAACAGAAGAATTGTTTTTTAGAGGATATTTAACTTCACATTATAAAAAGCAAAGTTCGTTTACACCAATACTTATAGCTGCTTTGTTTTCGCTTTATCATTTTTGGTTACCATTCAATAACATATTTCGTATATTAGCATTTGCCCCAGTTGCGTATGTAGCATATAAGAAAAAGAATATATACATAAGTATATGTTTTCATTGCATATGCAATCTGTTTTCGGTAGTAAGTTTTGTATTGGAAGTGATGTGAAAAATATAATTTAGCAAAACGCTTGAAACCTTCAGTTTGTTAGTTCGACAAATTCCAATATGTCAAACAGGTTTCACGATAAGAAAGGGACAGGTTCCTGTGAACTCGTCCCTTTTATACTCTGTCCAATATGTTTTCTATCGCATTCTGTTCTTGCTTCGTGAAGCAGAAATAAACCTTAGATGCCTGTAAAAGACCCTGTGCAACACCTTTCATTTTTGCCGTAGTCGGTGTCTCTGCATTTCAAAGCAAGAACAACGGCATTTAAGGTGTCTGCTTGAATAGCTATTTTTCGCTCATTCTCCTGTTCATGAGTTTGGCGAATCATCTCCTTTAAGTCGCCAATCTCCACCCATTCCATAACATCCATTTGAACCTCGTGTATGTCTTTACTCATAGTCCTAACTCTTCTTTCTTTAATTTTATCATAATTTAAAATTAAACCTATAGTCTAATTCAATTCTCTATACTTTGTTGTATATCAAAAAAATACATTTAATTAACACCTTAGAAATTTTGCAATGAATATTAAATAAAAATTTATCCATCTGTAAGATTTTTAATTAATTTACGTGTATACTAGTGAAGGAGGTTTCTTATGGAAGACAAAAACATCATAAATCTATATTGGCAAAGAAACCAAGATGCTATTACCGAAACTGCATCCAAATACGGTAGTTATTGTAAATTTATTGCAAAAAATATTTTATTTAACGACGAAGATGCTGAGGAATGTGTTAACGATACTTATCTCAACGCGTGGAACTCTATCCCACCGCAAAAGCCTCGCATTTTATCAACATATTTAGGAAAAATAACTAGGCATCTGTCTTTTGACAAATACAGACATAACAACGCACTAAAACGAGGGAACGGAGAAATTCCACTTATTCTCGATGAGCTAGAAGAATGTGTCTCTGGTATTGAAAGCATAGAAAATAATTTCGACAAAAAACAAATTATCGAGGAAATTAATATATTCTTAAATTCACTTAAACCTCAAAAGCGTGATATATTCCTTTGTAGATATTGGTATGCAATGCCAATTAGAGATATTTCAAAGCAATTTAAAATAACTGAAAATAATGTATCAATAGCTCTAAAACGTACAAGAGATAACTTAAAATCCTACCTTACAGAAAGAGGTTATGACATATGAATAAAGAAGCTTTTTTTGAAATTTTAGGAGAAGTGGACGAACAGAAAATCGAAGCATTAGGCAATAGAATTTCAAACAACAAAAGGGCTCACCTACCCTTGATAAAATGGAGTGCTGTAGCAGCATGCGTTTTATTAATAATAACACTTACAGTATTAATTATTCCCAAATACATCATTCATCAACCTTATAATTTAACCTTAAGTAACGGAGACAAAATCACATTTATGAAAAACTCAAAAATAAATTCCAGTAACGATATAGCTCTTGATAATATAAGGGATTTGAAAGAAGATGAAGCAATTGCATTATTTGGAAATGCTCAGGTAAACGCATTTGTTGGTTTTAAGGAAGGTACTAATGAATTTATATATTTAGAAGGCAATATAGATAATTATGACATTATAGTTACGAGGGCAGATATTTCTCGAGATACTGTTATCGAAGGCCGAGAATCAAAATCCAAAATAGAAGGAACGAAAGTAACCTTTGGTTATTTTACATCAAAGATGGGTGGCGAAAAATTAATTATTGGATACGCCTTTTTCGAAATAAATAATTACACAATTTACTTAGAAACATTTCGTGCAAAAAATGATAAAAAAAGTATTTTTACGGCTTTAGGAGAGGAAGTTTTGAAGTTAATTAAAACGTCAAAGTTTAACTTTGAACAAATAAAATAGGATTTTTAGGAAATATTTTAAAAGCAGATTATATAATTTCTGCTTTTTTATTTAATATTAAAATATATATTTTTCGCATTTTGAAAATAAACTAAAATATTTTACTAAAGCTATGTAAACACAGGAAGCCCACTATTAGCATCCAACTTAATTTTTATAAAAAATCAAGCTAAAAAAATTTATATTCGAATTTCTACGTAATTTTCTGTAAATTATCATAAACGTATTGCCACGATAATAATAAATATTCCACATATCAAGAAATATTGAAAATAACACATTTGATTGATATAATCATCTATAGAATATGCTAAAAATTTAATAGCGCACTATTATTTTTATTTATATGGCAAAAAAGAGGCTAATCATGAATACAGAAAAAACCAAAGTATATGTTTACACAAGAGTATCTACAAGTATGCAAGTAGATGGCTATTCTTTAGATGCACAGAAAAACAGAATTCAAGCATATGCAAAATATAATAATTATGAAATTGTTGGAGAATATGAGGACGCTGGAAAATCCGGAAAAACAACAAAAGACAGAGTTGCCTTCAACCAAATGTTAAAAGATATCCAAAATAAAAAAGATTCTGTTTCATTTGTTTTAGTTTTTAAATTGTCCCGTTTTGGCAGAAATGCCGCAGATGTTTTAAATTCATTACAATTAATGCAGGATTATGGTGTAAATCTTATTTGTGTGGAAGATTCAATAGATTCATCAAAGGGTGCCGGCAAGCTCATCATTTCAGTATTGTCAGCAGTTGCAGAAATCGAAAGAGAAAACATACGAATACAAACTATGGAAGGACGAATTCAAAAGGCACGTGAAGGAAAATGGAATGGTGGACGTGCACCATATGGATATAAGCTTGAAAATGGAATTCTACATATAAACGAAGAAGAAGCAAAAACTATAAAAATCATATTTGAAAAATACACCAGCACAGACCTTGGTGCAAATGGAATAGCTAAATTTTTAATTAATAATGGAACAAAAAAAATTATAAGAAATCAAAATGACAATGCCTATTTTGATGCCATATTTATACGAAGAGTACTAAAAAACCCCGTATACTGCGGTAAAATAGCCTATGGCAGAAGAAAAACAGAAAAAATACATGGTACTCGAAACGAGTACAAGCTAGTAGAGCAAAAAGATTTTCTGATAGTTGATGGTTTACATGAAAAAATCGTCTCAGAAGAAATTTGGCAAAAGGCACAGGAAAAGCTTCACAATCAAACAGAAAAATTTAATATATCACAAAGTGAAGACAATAAAAAGGTCCATCTTCTTTCAGGTATATTAAAATGTCCTATCTGCGGAGCTGGTATGTCTGGTAACAAGAATAGTAAAGCTAAACCAAACGGACTAAAATACAAAGATTTTTTTTATTATTCATGCAAGCATTATACAAAGTTGCATGGGAAAAAATGCGATTTCAAAAATCAAATTAATGAATTGACTTTTGAAAATGAGGTAATTGAAACAATACAAAAACTGGTACATAACCGTAATATAATATCAAGAATAAAAAAACTTGCAATCGAAACCGAAGGACAGCCTAATAATCAAATATACAAAATACTATCAAAATTCAAGAAAACTTATGGAAAGCTGTCAGAAAAAGAGAAACGCAATTTTTTATCAACATTAATATCCAATATATATATACATAAGGAAAAACATCACACGGGCTATTGGTTAGAATCTATACTTTTTTCTGTACCTATAATCCCAAAAAATATGAAAGTGACATTATTTAAAGATGAAAACACAAAATATGTTGTAAAGCTGTGCATAAAAAATCCTTAAATGTAGTATGATGACATAATATATGACATTCCATATATTATAATTCTATAGAAAATTTATTTTTATACAGCTCTAGTAAAATTTTATGAATAAATATACTAGCAAGGTAACTTGTGCAATTAACATAACAGGCACTGTTATCACAAATTTTAGTTTCTTTGTTTTATGTCTAACTGCATACATCGCAATCAAACCACCTAATGAACCACCTACCAATGAGAGCTCAAGAAGCGTTATTTCTCTTATTCTTCGGCTTCCCATTTTAGCTAAATGCTTATCAATAGCAAAAACTATAAATGTAATTATATTTATAACGATCAAATATATAATTATTATATTAAATAAAACATCTCGTGCCATTCTTCTCCGCCCCATGTAGAATTTGATATTCCCTTATCCTCATATCCCATTTTCTTATACATTTCCACTTTGTTATCAAGACATGTAAGCAGAAGCATTTTTCTATTTTCATTTTTTGCTTTAATGACATATCTCCTCATAAGCTCAGCCGCAAGCCCCTTCATTCTATGTTCAGGAAGAACATCAACTCCAAGAATCATAATGTTTTTACCATTAGGATTGTATAACGAGGCATCAACAAAAAATTCATCTCTAAATATATTCTCGTCAGTTGAAAGCCCATTAATAAAGCCTGCAATTTTCCCTGTAGTTTTATCAACAGCAGCAAAAAACATTTCTGATGCAGTTAAAAAACGTTCCCTCATATGCTTTTCCGAACAAGCTTCATTAGGAGGAAAACATATTTCCTCGATTACAATAGCCTGCGAAATTTCATCTGGCAAAAATTGTCTGAATTCATATTTTTCTTTTAAGTTGTTATTCATCGTTTACTCCTTTAGGACATTATAAAGTTCCATTATAAATTTATGCAAAATCTTTCTGCCGATTTATATTAAACTATAAATGCAAAAATTACCACATAAAATTAGAAAAAAAGGTGCAAAATTATAAATAATTTTGCACCACAAATTTATTAATAAAAAATATTATCTGTTATTGATAATCTTCGTAAGCTCAACTGGCTCAACAATCTTGCCATCCTTATATACACGCATATTACCTGATGCAATTTCATCAATAAGAATAACTTCATTATTATTATATCCAAACTCAAACTTTATATCCCATAAATCAAGACCAAGAGTCTTCAAATCATCAGCAACAATCTTAGTGATTTTAAGTGTTTGCTCTTTCATGCTGTTAAACATTTCTTGAGTCATAACACCCAATGCAGCAAGACCTTCACTAGTTACAAGTGGATCACCCTTCTCGTCATTTTTAAATGTACATTCTACATAACCGCCATCTAAAACTGTACCGTCTTTAATATATTCACCATATCTGCGTATAAAGCTTCCTGTTGCAACTAAACGACAAATAACCTCAAGACCATGTCCAAAAACTGTAGCAGGAAGAACCTCCATTGTAGCATTATCTATATCTGCGCTTACATAATGAGTCTTTATACCTGCCTTTTTGAGAAGCTCAAAATAATAAACTGATGTTTGAAGATTTGCTTTACCAATTCCCTCAATTGTCAATCCAACTGAGTTCTCACCCGGATCAAACACACCATCTTTACCTGTACAATGATCCTTAAATTTAAGCATTACATTTCCGTTGTCCAATGAATAAACATCTTTTGTCTTACCTTCGTATAACTTTTTCATAATATAAGCTCCTTTGCTGTAAAAATTAAATTTACCGGATTATTTTATCACTATTTTTTCCGTTTGTATATATTTTTTTTTAGGCTTTTATCATTCATAAATTCTAACACTCCAACGGCTAAATCTTGCATAATATATGATAGACTTAATGTTGGCAAACAATTTAAGAACATATGTGTATGGTCTTTGTCGCATTCAATGGCTATAATTTCTATTTCTAACTCCTTACATTTTAATTGGACCAATTCTTTAAATCGTTGCCCTACTTTAGGTATCAGAAAAATTTTTCGTCTGTATCTTAGAAAAATACAAAATGATAATTTATCAAAGATACTGTTGTGTTTGTATGTCTATAATTATTTTCCATACGCATATTGTACTATAATACGTGTGCAAAACCAACAGCAACATACACATTAAATTATATTACACATGTGCTATCCATCCCACCCCTAAATAGGAGGGACTTTCCGCACTCCTTTATAAAAAAAACCGAACATTTCACCAATTGGTAAAACGTTCGGGTTTAAATATTATGGTGCTGGTGACCGGACTTGAACCGGTACGGAGTTTCCCCCGAAGGATTTTAAGTCCTTTGCGTCTGCCGATTTCGCCACACCAGCGTTCGACAACGTTTGAATTATATCAAAGATATTCCCAAGTGTCAAATATTTTTTCCAAAAAAAACAGAACTTTTTTACAAAATTTTTCTTATAGATTATTATATAAACAAATTCGAAATACAAAAAAATTACATTAACCCACAAGCTACAATATTTTCAATCCAAAAATATACTCTTTTCGTAATATTTACCCCGTATATATCTATTACCACTTCCCATTGGATATAAAATATATAAATATTTTTTAGCCCTTGTTGCGGCCACATAGAACAAGCGACGCTCTTCTTCGATTAAATTATACTCTATGCTACTTCTTGCAGGAAAAGCTCCCATTATCATATCAATAACAAATACCGCATCAAACTCCAATCCTTTAGAAGAATGAATAGTAGATAAACATATCTGTGAGCTAGTATCATTTCTATCCATAAGCTCCAGCAAATTAACCAACGCATCTACACTAGATACATTTTTGCAAATATAATCAAAAAATAGCATTACAGAGCTTGCATATATTACCTCTTTACCATCTTCTTTACAAAAATTTTCAAACTCCTTTTCAAATCCATTTTCTAACAAATTTTTAAAAGATTTTCCAGGTGAAGGTAAAAAAAACGAATTTCTTTCTATATTCCTTAATTTTTGAATAAGCAACTCCATGTACGGAATATTGTAGGTAAAAATATATCCAGCTTCCTTTTTAGTACTTATTCCACTTTGCGCTAATATTCCATTCGGAACAATACCTGAATAATTATTTCTAAATAAAATACCGACAGACAAATCTGCATGAGCCTTTTTTAGTTTATTAATTTCTTTTTTAACAAACATTCCCTGTTCAATACAATTACGAAAACATAAAAAGCAAGGTTTTTCTCCTTCTTCATTTAAACTATATAATTTTTTGTCAAATCTATTGACATTTTTAGATATGACAAAATCTGAATAACTAACAATATTTTTAGTAGACCTATAATTTCTGGAAAGCATATAAATTTTACAATTCTCATATCGCTCCCTAAAGTGAAATAAATTTCGCGGTTCAGCGCCTCTAAATCCATATATGCTTTGGTCATCATCTGCCACTATAAATATATTACCTGCAGTATTAAGTTTTTCCAATATGCTGAACTGCTCATGCGTTAGATCCTGAGCCTCGTCTATTTGAACAAAATCAAAAAGCGACATAATTTTCCCAACAAAATCTCTATCAGCTTTAACAGAAGAATTAAATATTGCATATACATAAAAAATCATATCATCAAAATCCGCTATGTTATTTTCTTTTTTATATTCCTCATAATCATTTAAAATTCGATTCAGATTTTTAACATTTGGAGGCACACGATTTTTATTTCTATATTCTAACATATATTTTACAATAGATTCACTAGGTAAAGTGCCATTTATATCTATATAAATTTTTTCTATAATTTTTCTTCTTCCTTCATCAGATGTCAATCTAAAAAATTTCTTATCCGCAAATTTTTCATATTCATTTAAAACATAATTACAAAAGCTATGCACAGTTTTAAATACAGGCAGACGTATACATTTTTCATCTGTCTCCGATTCAAACCATTTTCTATAACGCCTCTCCATTTCATTTACAGCCGCATTTGTGAATGTTACTGATAAAATTCTTTCAGGCTTCTTTGTTTTTTGAACCAATCTAATTGTCCTTTCCGTCAAAACAGTAGTTTTTCCACTTCCCGGTCCTGCTAAAACTAATGCTGGACCATAAAAATGATCAGCCGCCTTTTCTTGATTTTCATCTAATTTATTCAAAAAATCACCACCAAAAAAAGCCTATATAAAGTGTTAAAAATGCTTCATATAGACTGCGTAAATTTCTTTTACATAAAAAAAATATTATGTTATACTCTCATATGTTAATTTGATTATGGGGGATATTATAATGTGTCGTTTCTCTTTTTGCAAAACATTTTTTTCTACAAAGCTATGGGCTTTTGTATTAACAATTCTTATATTTTTGACTACAACCTTCAATGCTTATGCCGAAAGTAACAATATATCGACAAAAGAAACTCCTGTAAATCCATATTCAAGTCTATCATATATAATTTCAGAAAATGAAACAAAACAGACTTTATACAGACAAAACATAGATACAACAGCAGACTGTGCACTTTTATCTCGTCTAATGGTCTGTCTGCTTATATATGAAAATCCATCTATTTCGATAACCAGCTATGTTTCCCCTACAGATGACAGCACATCTTCTTCAGGACGATATATACTTCTAGCTAATGAACAATATATGATTGACCATCTTCTAAAAGCTGTTATATTATGCAATGCAGATAATGCTGCAGTTGTACTGGCTGATTGTATCAATCCAAGTCGCGAATATGTTGTTATGCTAATGAACCAAAAAGCAATGGAGCTGGGCATGAATAATACCTATTTCACAAATGTAGATGGTAAAGCCGACGAATTACAAAGAACCACTGTATATGATATGTCAATTTTTTGGACATATGCTATGTCAAATATATTATTTAGAAATACAGCTTCAGATACTGCAGGCATTATTTGGGACGGCACAGTCGTATTGAACGAATGTACCTTTGTAGCCTCAGAAGCCTTTCCCGACTCTCAAATCACAGCAGGAACATCATTCGTATACGATAATGATAATAACTATTCCACAATTCTTTTTTATTACAACGGTGAATATGAAAATAATACGCCCTCCGTTAAATTAACAATGGTAGTAAGTGGCATATCAGATGAAGAAGCATACAAATTAGGTAAAAATTACATTAATAATATTTCAGAAAATTTCAAAAAAACAGCATTAATAAAAAAAGATGATTTTGTCATATCAGAAGAAGTTGGAGACAGTACACTATCATTGCTCGCAGGAGAAACATATTACTGCCTTATGCCTATTAATACAACTGATTATATTGAAAATATAAGCTATGTATACAATGACTCTAATCCATCATATTCCACCTCAACAAATTCCTCAGGAATGTTATCAGCCCCAATAGAAAAGGGCTCTGTGGTGGGTTATGCAAATTACCTTTTAAAAGATGGTAGTACACATACCATAAGCTTAATTGCCGGCAACAGTATACACTCTGATAGCAAAGCAGTAAATCTCTTTTACAAAACAATACAAGAAAACACCGACATCTTTATTTTGATATCGGTGCTTTTATGTCTCGAATTATTTCTTCTAATAATTTATATAATTTTTAGGATAAGAAAAAATAAATAACTATTATGCCTTGCCGTTGCAACCAAGAACGTTAACGAGCTTATGCTTAACAAGTGCTTTGATGTTAGCTCTAGCTGGCTTTAAATATTGTCTTGGGTCGAAATCTGAAGGAGCTTCAACAAAGTGTTCTCTGATAGCTGCTGTCATAGCAAGACGAAGGTCAGAGTCGATATTAATCTTACATACTGCCATTGAAGCTGCTTTTCTAAGCATATCTTCAGGAATACCAATAGCATCAGGCATCTTTCCGCCGAATTTGTTGATTGTTTCAACATATTCAGGAATAACTGATGAAGCACCATGAAGAACGATTGGGAATCCAGGAAGTCTCTTCTCTACTTCTTCAAGAATATCGAACTTAAGCTCTGGCTTTTGTCCTGGCTTAAATTTGTAAGCACCATGGCTTGTACCAATAGCAATAGCTAATGAGTCAACGCCTGTCTTAGAAACGAATTCCTCAACCTGTGCTGGGTTTGTGTATGAAGCATCTGCAGCTGATACATTAACAGCATCCTCGATACCTGCTAAACGTCCGAGCTCACCCTCTACTGTAACGCCCTTAGCATGAGCATAATCAACAACCTGCTTTGTGAGTGCAATGTTATCTTCAAATGAATGATGTGAACCATCGATCATAACTGATGTAAATCCACCATCAATACATGACTTACAAAGCTCAAATGTATCACCATGGTCAAGGTGTAAGCAGATAGGAAGACCTGTCTCGATTATAGCAGCTTCAACCAACTTCATAAGATATGTGTGGTTAGCATATTTTCTTGCACCTGCTGAAACTTGCAAAATAAGTGGAGCATTTTCCTCTTTAGCAGCTTCTGTAATTCCTTGAATGATTTCCATGTTGTTTACATTGAAAGCACCGATAGCGTATCCGCCTTTATATGCTTTCTCGAACATTTCCTTTGATGTTACCAATGGCATAAATGAACAACTCCTTATTCTTTTATTAATAATATTATTAAATTGATGCATTTCACATCTTTATTATTATACAGCTATGCCCTTAAAAATCAAGCAAAAATTTAAAACATAATATCTAGAATTCTCTTAATGCTCACTTCATAATGCACATAGTTTACTTGCGTTTCAATTAACTCACTGCTATAATATGCCCATAAAAAATAATTTGAACGGAGATTGATATTTATGAAAATAGAAGTATCTAAAGATTCCCTTTCTAACAGACGTCTGTTTATAACTGGAAAACAAGAGCTCATCTCATTTTCTTGTAAAAATGCTTTAGATAATGTTCAATTAGGCAAGGGCTTCATAAAAAAAGATATTGAAGAACTCCCCGAAGACATTATTTCTGTAGGCAAGCATGCCTTAAGATTGACCTCTGACGGCAATACTTCTGAAGCAATGAGCTTTACTTACACATTTGATGAACCTAAAGATTTATCATCAACACCTATGATCTACTTTGCATATAGTGCGTATGATGGTAAGGATACG
Source organism: Candidatus Egerieisoma sp. (assembly GCA_045580735.1). Taxonomy (GTDB): domain Bacteria; phylum Bacillota; class Clostridia; order UBA1212; family UBA1255; genus Egerieisoma. The sequence continues at coordinate 25,911 of JAZNOJ010000088.1, forward strand.
AGTAAATATTTTGCCGAAGTTAAAGAAAATAAATATTTCGTTGAAAAACCGGACCCATTATTGGTTAATTGTTCGTATATAACTGTAACGATTCATTCTAATGAAAAATCTTCATCAAGAACTATACAGCTTACAGATTATGGTTTCAACAGAATATTTGCAAATTTTGCAGGTGAAGATTTTTTAGGTAATGTTGATAAAATTTCTTTTGAATATATAATTACTGAGCCAGCTGAAAAATGGCAAAATATATGTAAGTTAGATTCAGTATTTTGTGGAATGTTCGTTGACTTCACATTCAAAGGAAGTGGCATGGAGCGTATTTTCAGCACAGAGAATGGAGCTGTGCTTCACAAGGATAATATTATTTATTACGATTATTCTGCTGATTCAGCTCTTATTTTCCCTGATATGACCGATGGAAAGGATACAATATGTGATGTATTCTTACCTATAAAAAACACACTTGTATTAAGAATTGAAGCTGATTCTCCAAGTTTAGAAATGAAAGTATATTTTAAAACGGATGTTGAAAATGAATTTTCAGAAGATAAATCCAAAATATTTAAGCTTAATAATCTTAATACACCTCAGACAGTATTCTTAAATATGTCTGACCACCCCAAGTATACAAGCAGACTCACAGGTATTAAGCTCGTGCCTATGAATAATAGTGGCAAAATCAAAATTTACAAGCTTGCTTTTGAACAAGAAAAGAAAATCGAACCTATAGCAGGTCATTTCACATCATGTACTGCAGACAAAGAAATGGTATATTTCACTTGTCAGATCAATCCAGAATACATGGGCAAGAAGCTCGAAATTTATGAGGTTTTCCCTGCTGTAATTCATGAAAAGCTCGATGAGCTTGAATGTGTTGCCTCTGCAATTGTTAATAGTACAGAAATCAAATTAACAACCAATATGAACAAGCCTAAAACAACAAGAATAGCATCACAATTTTTAGGAATTATTCATAATGGTGATGGCACATATCATAAATTTTATGACAGAACCGTTATTTCAAACTGGCGTGACATATGTGGTGAAAATCCTTATGAATTTACACTTCCGGATTATAGTGTTGTTGTTACAGATGCTACCTTTGGAGCAAAAGGTGATGGCTTTACAAATGATACAAAGGCAATTCAGGCTGCAATAGACCACGTTGCTAAAAACGGCGGTGGTAAGGTTATCATCCCGGGAGATGACAGCGAATACGGAAAGCGTTTTGTAGTTACCAATTTAGTATTAGACAGCTATGTCGAACTTCACATCGAAGAAAATTCTATATTATGGCAAGCTGACGATATTTCATATTATGACATTCTTCCAAGATTTGGACACAATGTTTCGATGTCAGGTGTTAACTGGCCAGCTAACCATTCAACCGGTAATATGCCCATGATATATGCCTTCCGCAAAAAATATATAAAGATTACCGGACCTGGAATGATTCGCATGTGCGATACTGAAAGTGCAAGCGAAGATGGTTATTTCAAATTTATCGGAGATAATGTATGCATCGGTTGTTGTGATCGTATGCACGTATGTCCTATTGGTGTTATCGAAACGAACCATTACGAGCTCAGTGACCTTAAAATCATACGTTCAAGCGGTGTATATATCAATATAAATCATACTCAAAATGGTTTTCTTGGAAACATTTTAATGGATGAATCGAAATGTACTGGTGCTGATGGCATGTGGCCTTTAGGCTCTAATGGTCTAAAAATCACAAGAATAATGCTTAACAATAACGATGACGGAATATGTCTTTCATCTAATTATAACGATCCTCGCGATGTTTTATGGGTATATGCTTATCCAGGAAGAGATAGAGGAACTCACAATATTGAGCTTTCACACTCTATGTTCAACTGCTATACATTTACCGCAAGTGCTATCTCCTTCTGCACATGGGGTACCGACTCACCCGACCTAGGTAAGCAGGAAGTTAGTGATATACATATATTCGATAATATTCTCGAAGGTCGTGTAGCAATCGGTGGTTGGACCGACAACCCATACTATGGTATGTCACCTTTTAATGCATCTGAAACAGATGACTTCTCCCCTGTAAAAAATGTTCACATTCATGATTGTGAAATGAAGAGTCCAATAGGTACAGGATATCTTAGAATTACAAACTGTTTAAATGACGTTGGCATTAAAAGTCCATCTGATTTTGAGTACGGTAATTTCTTGAGACGTCCTGCAGAGCGTAACGAGGGTTGGGTTACAGGACTTGCTAACTGGTCATATAATAAGCCTGAGTGTGTTTCTCAAATAACACTTTTAGGTGATGCTTGTGCATGTATTGTTCCATCCGAGGGCGAACCATGTAATTTGTATCAGGGCTTATATTTAGAAAAAGGAGAGCATACATTTACATTTGATTACAAAGGTGGCGGCAAATTCTATCCGTTCGTCAATGATGCAGCTACAGGAAACAATCTTGCTAAATCATCTATATATACAGCACCAGGTGGACAGATAAAGGGTAAAGATTGGAAACATGGAGAGCTTAAGTTTACTGCTCCAGAAAGTGCTTTGTATCACATAGGTGTTGAATGTAATTACGACGACACAATAGTTGTATATATGACTAACTGCCATATCGATATCGATAAACAAGATACTAAAACACAAGAAACAGAAGCAAAACCTGAGTCAAGAGGTGTTTTTCGCGACGAGGGCAAAGAATTCAAGCTTGAAGATTAATTAATTTCTTCAAAGAGGATTATTTGACACGAAACCTCTTAAGTAGACAATAATAATAAAAGCAATCTACTTAAGAGGTTTATTTATATTTAAATACAAATGCATTACAATATTTATGTAAAGTTTTGATGAAAATATTAAATACTAAGACCTCCTCACATCATCAATTTCAAAGAAATCTTGTCAAAAAACTGCATTACAAAAATGTTTAAAGGATATATTTTACATATGAAATACAAATATCTTATTACAATTTTAATCTTATTTTCAACTATGTTAATTTGTGGCTGTAATGATAATTCCGCAAATATTAATAATACCATCGCTGCCGGCAGCTCCCATAAATCCCCCATTTCTAGTGATTCACCATCGCCTTCAAGTCAAGCTACGCCTAAAGAAAGCAGCAACCAAAAAAACAAGCTTTTATCTTTTTCTCTACGACCTGAAGAAAATCCCTCACTTAAAAATACTCTTAGTTGGACAGTAAACGAGGCTGGGGCACATAATGAAATAAATTACTTAATAAGTGATGAAATTTTGAAAAATGCAGTTGCTTATATCGAAACTGAAAATGGTTCTGAATTAACTAAGCCTATTGATTTACGTGAAAATTATGTTTTAAGTATAAAAAATATTGACGGAACACTTTCAGAATATGAAATTACAACAAATCGTCTTACATGCAATTTGCCTGTTTTTTATATCGAAATAGAAAATGGTAAAGAGGTTACATCAAAGGAGGAATATTTAAAAGCAACCATAAAAATAGACACTAATAATGCTATCGACTCATTCCCTTCATTAGATACAACAAATATTTATATAAAAGGGCGTGGACATTTCAGTTGGAAATTCGATAAAACGCCATATAAAATTAGATTCAATTCTAAAACCCCCGTGCTTGGACTAGAAGCCTCTAAAAATTGGGTACTGTCGCCTAATTATCCAGATAGAACACTAATTCAAAATTATGTTGCAATGGAAATGGGAAGAATTACAGACAACATCGAATATCAATTTACACAATATCCGGTAGATGTATTTGTAAATGGTTCATATCGAGGTGTTTATACGTTTGGTGAACAGGTTGAGGTAAAAGAAGAACGAATAAATTTGATAAAAGATACAGATGAAATAGATACCGATTTTTTAATTGAAATCGGTGGTAATGAAAACGATGATATATATGGTGAAGAATATTTTCATATAGGAACTGTTTGGTATATGTATGTAAAGCATCCTAGTCTAGAAGATATTACAAACGAACAAAAACGATATATTTTTGATTATTTCTATAGGACTGATAACGCAATCAGAGCACTAGATGGATATGAAAATTTTATTGATATAGATTCTTTAATAGACTGGCTTATTTTACATGAAATAACATACAATTTAGACAGTTGCTTTAGAAGAAGCTGTTTTATTACCAAGAAAAAGGGCGATGTTTTAAAAATGGGTCCAATTTGGGATTTCGATTTAGCATTTGGTAATCACTTTAGATACGAAGAAAATGATTGGGCCACAATAGGTGGTGAAAACGAATATGTTCGTGTTTCATGGATTAATTATCTAATAGAAGATGCAAATTTTAGAAGCAGGCTGAAAGCACGTTGGGAAGAAATAAAGGCACCTCTTTTAAGTAAGGCAATGGAAGCAATTGACCACGCATATATGCTCGTATCACCTTCTGCAGAATATAATTTCATAAAATGGGACGAATTAATTGGAACTAGCTCTCCGTGTCAGCCCTCATACTTTTCTGAATATACAACATACGAGCTTCATATTCAAAGGCTTAAAGATTTCATAAATGAAAGGTATACCTGGTTTAATAATGAATTAAGCAATTTTAATTAAAATCCACGTCATGCTTTAAAAATTTTAGTTGCATTAATTATTCTTTTATTGTATAATATTAAGGTCGTAAAGACGTTTTGCTGGTGTGGCGAAATTGGCAGACGCACATGACTCAAAATCATGCGGAGCGATCCGTGTCGGTTCGAGTCCGACCACCAGCACCAGAGTTAAAGCTTGAAGTTCTTGCTTACCGCAAGGGTTTCAAGCTTTTCTTATATTCACAAAACTTATATATTTTAAAATTATAAAAAAAAAGACTTTCAGCCTATGCCAAAAGTCTTTATTTCAAAATGAATTACAAATTATTCTTCCCAGTTATGATATACTTCCATGACATCATCATTATCATCCATTGCATCTAAAAGCTTTTCAATCTGTGTGAGCGCCTTTTCATCTGTAAGTGTAACATAATTTTGAGGAATCATGCTAACAGACGCTTCAACGAAATTATATCCTTTTCCCTCAAGAGCATCGCGTACCTCTGAAAAATTTGCAGGATCTGTTGTAATCTCGTAAACATCCTCATCTGCAGAAAAATCCTCTGCACCACAATCAAGTGCATCCATCATGAGAGTTTCTTCATCAACGTCGCCGTCATTTTCAACAACAATCAAACCCTTTTTATCAAACATAAAAGACACACAGCCACTATTACCCATATTTCCACCAAATTTATCAAAAATATGTCTTACATCAGCAGCTGTTCTATTTCTATTGTCTGTAACAGTTTCGACAATAATTGCAACACCTGAAGGACCATAACCTTCGTATGTAATTTCCTCCATCATATCTCCTGCAGCATCACCCGATGCCTTTTTGATACTTCTTTGAATATTGTCATTTGGCATATTAGCAGCCTTTGCCTTTGCTATTACATCCTTAAGCTTACTATTTGATTCAGGATCAGCACCGCCTGATTTAACGGCAATTTGAATTTCTCTACCTAATTTAGTAAATACCTTTGCTTTAGCTGCATCTGATTTACCTTTTTTATGTTTAATGTTTGCCCATTTTGAATGACCTGACATATAATAACCTCCAATAACTCATAAAAATAACCTAGAAATTATACATTATTTGATAGCATTTAGCAACTTTAAATTTAATGCATTTAATTATTGTCGTCCTTATTATTCAAAACGCAAGGCATTGTCTTAACAAGCTTTACATTTATCTTACTGTCATTTGGTCTATAAGCATAATAAAAATCATATATAGGCTCTTTAAAGGGCTGCTCTCCTTCATTTACTTCTGTTCCTTTTACACACATAATTCGCTCATTACTGCCATGATCGTATCTTAAATATGTATCACCGCCTAAATTCTCGCTCGCACAAATAAATATATGACGTGGGTCACCAGGTCTTGTAGAATCATGTCCACTAAATACTATATCACCCTTTTGAAGCTTTGATACATCTTCAATCTTTTCAAATGTCAATGATTCAAGCCAATCCATTTGTTGGAATACAACTAAACCATTCTCATATGGCTGATCTGTAAAGCCAGTTCTATAAAGCACCCAGTCAACAAATCTGTCGCAGCTTGTAAGCTTTTCATATGGATCTATTGCCTTATCAGGATCAAGCTCTTCCCAATTGATTCCAGGATTTATAGCTGCATGACCATATGTAAATTCATTATCTCTTGCGAAATCAGATACAGTTTTTGCTTCTTCAATAATTCTATCTGCAACATTTGTACTTTTGCTCTCGCACGCAAATGCAGGAACCAATAAAGCACAAGCAGATGAGATAGCTATTAATTTTTTTAAAAACATATTCATTTTACTCAACTCCAAATTTAAACTTATTAACTAAAAATAGCACACTAAACCATCGTTGTAAAGATAAATTTTCTATTTTATATAATCTCGCCGCCTCCTACAACTATATCACCATCATAAACTACTAAAAATTGTCCCGGTGTAACAGCTCTTTGCGATGAAGCAAACTCTATTAATGCATTTTTCCCGTCTAATTCAATCTTGGCCTCTACATCCCTCTGTCCATATCTATGCTTTGCTGTAATATTGTTTGGATTATAACCATCATATATTAAATTAAAATTCTTAACCTTAACCGTATTTGAAAACAATAATTCATTTTCACCCATCACCACAGTTTGATTTTCCGCACACTTTGAAATTACATATAAAGGCTTCCCAAAGGCTGTTTTTACTCCTTTACGTTGTCCGATGGTATAACGAGCTATCCCATCATGATAGCCTAGAATATTGCCCTCATTGTCCTTAAATACACCTGGTTTTATATTTTTCCCAGTATACTTTTCTATGAATTCTACATATGCACCAGGAGCTTTTTTAACAAAACAGATATCCTGGCTGTCTTTCTTTGTTGCATTATCAAAGCCACATTCAAGAGCTATTTTACGTACATATTCTTTTTCTGCGCCTTCAAGTGGAAAAATCGCCTTCGAAAGCTGATGCTTTGTCAAGCCATGTAAAAAATATGATTGGTCTTTTTTCATATCAGCAGAACGCATCAATATAAATTCACCATCATTATCTTTTATAATTTTCGCATAATGTCCTGTAGCAATATAATCGTATCCTAGCTCTAATGCCTTATCTATAAACATCCCAAATTTCATCGTTTGATTGCAGATAATGCACGGATTAGGCGTTCCTCCACTTAAATATGACTCACAGAAATATTCAAGAACATTTTTACTAAACTCACTGCAAACATCAAATTCGTAAAATGGGATTTTTAATTTTTCAGCAGCTATTTTTGCATCTGTAGAATCAGAAGGCAAATCAAAACTTTCAGGAAGCATTTTCATGTATGCACCCGCAACCTCATGACCTTCCTCTATAAGCATTTTTGCGGCTACAGTACTATCCACACCACCACTCATAGCAACTAGAATCTTCATATACAATACTTCTCCTTACTATCTTTTTGAAAAATTATCTTTAAAATTCATTTTACTACATATTATAAGGCTTTTCAATCTGCGTTTAAATTCGTTTTTTTCTAAAATAAAAAAAAATTAATCAAATGCAGTTTTTTTATTCGATATAAAAACTACTATTTTACAAATTTAGTGAGATTTATTGAAACTTTTTCTGTTTAGGATAAAGCTGTTTAATCTAACTAAAAAAACCCGTCAGAATAAACCGACGGGTTTTTAATAAGTTATTAGTTAACAACTGTAAATCAACCAAGTTCGCATGGTCTGTAAGCATAGTAGAAGTCTGAAATTACTTCTCTGAATGGTTGCTTACCTGGAGTTACCTCTGTACCCTTTACACATTGAATTCTTGCATTTGAACCATGGTCATATCTTAAGTAAACATTACCACCAAGGTTACTACTTGCACACAAGAATACGTGAGCAGGTGTTCCAGGTCTTGTTGGGTCATATGTTGTAAATACTACGTCACCCTTTTGAAGCTTAGAAACATCTGTAATCTTTGTAAATCCAATGCTGCTTAGCCATCCTTCCATTTCAAATACGCAGTGGCCATGTTGTTTCTTCTGACCTTGTGTAAATCCTGATCTGTAAAGTACCCAGTCACAGAATCTATCGCAGCTTGTTATTCTTTCAGAACTAAATGCAGGAGCATTAATGTTAAGTGATGCCCAGTTCATTCCCGGATTATATGTTGCATGACCATATGTAAATCCGTGAGTTCTTGCGAAATCTGATACAAGCTGTGCATTTTCAACGATAATATCACCAACTGAGCCCGATTGAGCAATTGAATCCTTTGAAGTTAATGTAATAGCTGAAATCGCAAAGCCGTTTGTTACATCTGATGATGCCTTAAGATAAAGCTGACCATTATATGAAGAACCAGAAATATCAAGCTTTGCTCTTGAATTAACTAGCCATCCGCCACTAGGAGACAATTTCACTGATGAGATAACATTGCCTGAAGCATCTGTAAGCTGGAGTGTACCAACTGAAGATACTGCACCTGTACTATATGTAATGAATATGTTATTGTATCCACTCAAATCGTGATTTCCGATTGAATGCTTTCCTGAATCATTATTACCGCCTGTATAGAAATTAAGTACGTATTTATCTGCACTCATTCCAGAAGCTGTAAATGTTCCTGATGTAGAAAGATTCTTAATTGTAACATCAGTATCTGCCTTGTCCGCTGAAAGTGTTATCGCTGTAACAGCCATACCGCCCTTAGCATCCGCTAATTCTAATTTAAGATTTCCATTATATGTTGATTTTGAAACATCAAGATCAATTGTCTTTGTAGCTTTCCAACCAGCACTACCAGGTACAGATGCAGAAGCTATTACATTACCTGAAGCATCTTTAAGCTTTAATGTACCTGCTGTTGATACGCTCGCATCAGTGCCATATGTTACTTTAAGCACATTATATCCAGCTAAGTTGAGAGAACCTAATGAATGACTACCTGAATCGTTAGTTCCACCTGTGTAGAAGTTGAGTATCTTATTAGAATATCCTGCCGCAGTAAATGCACCACTTGTTGAAAGTCCACTAATATTTACTGAAGCATCTGCTTTTTCAGATGAAAGCACGAGCTTAGTAACAGCCATACCACCCTTAGCATCTGCTAATTCAAGTGTAAGAGCTCCATTATATGTTGATTTAGAAACATCAAGCTCAACTGATGTTGTCGCCTTCCAGCCCGCACTACCAGGTGCAGAAATTGAAGCAATAACATTACCTGATGCATCTTTAAGCTTTAATGTACCTGCTGTTGATACACTCGCATCTGTACCATATGTCACCTTGAGCATATTGTATTTTGATAAATCGTGTGTACCTATTGCATGCTTACCTGAATCGTTAGTTCCACCAGTGTAGAAATTAAGAATTTTATCTGAGTATCCTGCTGCTGTAAACGCACCACTTGTTGAAAGACTAGATATATTAATTACTCCATTTGTAGTTGTAGAACCTGAACTTGAACCGCCTGAGCTTGATGAACCATTTACTATAAGCTCGATTTTGGTAATAACTATTCCATTACCACCGTCAGGCAAGTATTCAACAAATATTTCTTCGTTATTTTTAATTGATGAAACATCAAAGGAAGCTGTCTTGGTATTCATCCATCCAGCAGATGGTTGAAGTATTATTTCTGCCAAGTCACCTTCTGAATTTTTAAGGAATAAACCACCTAATGAAGAAGCACTTCCATCATTACCATAAGTAATTCTTACCTCTTTATAGTTAGCAAGATTAATTACGCCAAGTGAATGTCTGATGCTATCATTTGTTCCACCATTTCCAATATTAAGTACTGATTGGTCAGCAGGATATCCTGCTGCAGTAAATTGACCTGCTGTGCTTAAGCTTGAAATATTAACCTCTGTATCCTTTGCAGATGGATCAGCAGTACCTGTGTTTCCGCTATCACCTGTGTTTCCGCTGTCACCTGTATTTCCGCTATCACTTGAGCCTGAACCAGTGTATGAAATTGTAGCTGTTACATAATCCTCTACATTAGCACCTGCTGTATATGTTGCATTTGCTGTTATAGCATCCTTAATAGCCTTGCTATTTGATGCTTTGCTGATTATTTTATTGTTTTCAAATGTGATATTTCCTGTGAGTGTGATTTCATCTGCATTATTTCTAATTTCTATTGCACAGTTTCTTCCCTTTGAATCCTTTACATCA
>JAZNOJ010000089.1:0-2145 GCA_045580735.1 Candidatus Egerieisoma sp.
AGCACCATAGCACCAATAAAGCAAGTACTAAAAAATAAATTTGTCAAGTTTTTTTAACATCAAAAAAAGCCAGCATTTATGCTGACTCGCGGGAAAATGTGTAATATTCAACTCTCAAAAAATCTAGTGCTAAATCCAAAAGACGGGTGGTGTTATACAACGTTTGAAATAAAGGAGTAGGTAAGATGATAAAAAATAGTTGCAATCTAGAGTATTATATGATACCTGACTTTGAGAGTTGAAGATAAAAATATGGTGCTAAGCCAAGGATTAAAACCTATGGCTTAGCATTTTTTTGATTTCTCCATCACTTAAAAAGTATGATGTTAAAGGTAGTCCGATGCGAGATGCAAATTCCTTGATGAAAGTGGTTGCTCTGGTGAGATTAATGTATTTTCGATCTGATATTTTTGCTACTCTAAAATCATGAATGAAATCAAACAACTCTTCGGAGCAGTATTCGTTTTTCAATACTTTGAATTGAAGAAGTCTTGTCAACAAGACTGCAAGATAACAGATTAAAAAGTGTCCTGTTATGGTATCTTCTTTCTGCAGATAAACCGGTCTTGCATCAAGCTGAGACTTCATAATTCTAAAGGATTCTTCAATTCTCCAAAGGTTGTGATAAGCAGAATAAATCTCTGCAGCACTCATTCTTGTTTCAGAACTAACCAAGAGATTGTAACCGGCAAGTTTAAGGTTCTTATTGATTACATCTTCGTTCAGAACAGCTTTTACTGTACCATCTGTTTCGTTTCCTTTTTTGTCAGTTGTAATAAAAGTAACGTACTTTGCACAGTCGCCGTATTCTGATTTTTTTGCTTTGGCAGTTTTTAATGCAATGGCTTTTTCTACTTGCTTTTTAATTTCTAGCGTTTGCTTTTCTGCCAGTTTTGGATTGAATGTAGCGACTCTTTTTTCGCGTAATTGAACTTTTCTTTTTTTACCGGTAGCATCTGTGATTGAATATGTAAAATCATCTACGCATTCTTTGATGCGATATAGGAGATGACCGTTCTTATCTGTAATATCACGATAATCATTATCTAAGAGAACCCATGTTACTTCTGTTTCTGGCAATAACTTCACTGATTTCGAAAAGATATATCCATCGCCGGATTTTAATGCATGAACGATGTTTTCGGCACAATTCAAGCCTTTGTCCGCCACCTGAATGGTTTTGCCGGAAATGCTATTTCGAGTTTTCAAATCATCAATGATGTTTCGGAGAATCGGCTTTTCGCTTTCGTTACCTGGGTACAGTTTCATCCCTATTGGGATCTGGTTTGCATCTAAGAGAAGCCCCATGCCAACGATAGGTTCCTTCTTGTTTTCTTTTGAAGGTCCTTTTCTGCGAAAATCGTCTTCACGGTCAATCTCAAAATAGAAGTTGGTACAGTCAAAGTACGTGTGAGAGGTATTAAAAGAATACATCTGTTGAATCTGATGATTGTAGATTTCGATAATCTTTTCGTATTCGCATCCAATGTATTCAAGACCGTCATAAAGTTGATTAAGTGAATAATCATAAGTATCAAAAAGTTTTGGAATTACTTCTTCGTATGTTTTTGCTTTAGAGCATGGATGTACCAGTCTTGCATAAACGAGAGAGGACATCATATCAAAAACATTAAATCTGAAATCAGTAGCAGTCTGCATCAAATCAATGTATTTCTTTACAGAGAGTCTGTCATTGATATTTTTCAATGGGAAATAACCTATCAGTTTTTCCGGAGAATCATCGGATATCTGACGTACCTTGTTTGCATTTTTAGCAGCATTTAATTCCTGATTAAGTTTAATTATTTCTTCCTGATAGAACGCTATCGGATCAACGATACCATTTGCTTGAAGTTCGTGAACATATCCGATTGGTTTGAGAGATTTGTGGACAGTATGTCCGCGTTCAGGATCATAAAAACTTTCATAAATTTGAAGATATAATCCTTTTTTATTTGTTGTTTTCTTTAAGAAATAAGCCATAACATCACCCTCTTATAGTATAGCACCATAGCACCAATAAAGCAAGTACTAAAAAATAAATTTGTCAAGTTTTTTTAACATCAAAAAAAGCCAGCATTTATGCTGACTCGCGGGAAAATGTGTAATATTCAACTCTCAAAAAATCTAGTGCTAAATCCAAAA
>JAZNOJ010000090.1:0-1511 GCA_045580735.1 Candidatus Egerieisoma sp.
TGTACTTTTAAAAGATGAACTTGAACTGGAGCAGAATATTTCCACAGAGAATATTGAAACAGTATCCGTAAAAGCTCACGTAGAAACTGAACCGCCTCTCCGCCCCGTGTCAATGGCAGAGGCTGTGGAGTATCTTGAAAAGAACAGCAAAAAAGCACTTTATGTTGCGGCAGGAGTTGCATTGTGCATACTCTCGCCTGTTGCGGCAATACTTTTTGAAATCCTTTTTGAGGATACAGCTTTGTCAGAATTAAGTCCCATATTTATATTTTTATTAGTTGCGGCAGCTGTGGGATTATTTATCTATTCGGGCAGCATTATGAAAAAGTTTGAGTTTATGGAAAAAGAGTGCCTTGATACGGAATACGGAGTTGACGGAATGGTCAAGGAAAAGCGTGAACGTGACCACTCAAAAAATACCTTCCATTTGATTATAGGTGCAATTCTCTGCATACTTTCATTTATTCCCGCCGTTGTCTGCGATACACTTTTCGGCGGTTCGCCTTTAGAGGATTTTGGAGCAATTTTCCTTTTCATTTTTGTAGCGGCAGGCGTATTCCTCATTGTAAGGTCAAATATAACAAATGACGGTTACGAGATACTTTTAGAGGAAGAAAAATACAACCGTGAGAAGAAAACGAGAATTAAAAAGGCTGTAGGCAAATCCGCAGCTGTTATGGGAATTTACTGGTCAATTGTTACCGCTTTATACCTCGGCTACAGTTTTATCACTTTTAACTGGCAAATCAGCTGGGTAATCTGGGTTATAGCGGCTGTTCTTTCGCCTGCGGTGGTTATTATTGCAAGTGCGATAAAAAAATAATTTGTTTAAACTGTATATCGGGCATCTCTAAAAACCCCTTTTGAGAAAAAACAGCTATGCACGACATCTGCTGCGTCAACCTCCCTCGGAGTGCGGCAGCACGCCTTCGGAAGGTTTCCTTGCAGCTGCCGTACCTATCTGTTTTTTCTTTAATCAAACGAGTTTTTAGAGTGTTATGATACAATAGATAGTTGACAGAAAGAATAGAAAAACAACTCCAAATATGATATAATGTTAAGTACCACCAAAACAAAGTATCAAAAAGGAGTTGTTTCAATGAATAGTATAGCACAAGAAGCACGGTTTCGTCAACGGGTAGTGAAATATTCGATGAAAAAAGGCGTAACTGAGGCATCAAGACGATATCATATAAGCAGACAGGCAATATATAATTGGAAAAATCGATATGATGGAACGTGGAAAAGCTTAAAAGAAAAAAGTCATCGACCACATCATCACCCCAATGAGCACACACAGGAAGAAAAAGAACTGATATTACGCCGTTATCCACGATACAAGGACGATATGATAATGCTGTGGGATAGCGTTAGAAAAAGCGGTTATACAAGGTCATACACAAGCATGCTTCGAGTAATAAAGAAATATGTAAAGCCCGAAATAGAAAAGAGAAAACCACGCAAACCCAAGCCATATGAAAGAGCAGCATATCCTGGACAGAAAATACAGA
>JAZNOJ010000091.1:0-1516 GCA_045580735.1 Candidatus Egerieisoma sp.
TTGATTGTCATGAGGGTCCACCTGTTCCCATCCCGAACACAGAAGTTAAGCTCATGTACGCCGACAATACTTGGCGGGTGACTGCCCGGGAAGATAGGTAACGCGAACATCTTGCCCCCTTAGCTCAGTCGGTAGAGCGACGGACTGTTAATCCGCAGGTCGTTGGTTCGAGTCCAACAGGGGGCGCCAAAAAATCTCGTTCTTCGGAACGAGATTTTTTTATCCATTGCGAAAGCAGTGGCATATCATCAACGATAGCAACGCTATCGTTGTATCTCATCAGTCCGTCAGGACTGTATATCATCACGCTTTAGCGTGCATCAAAAATACTTTCGCAATGATGATATACAAAAAACTTCGTTTTGATGATATGCAATTCCTACGGAATTGATGATATACAATGCTCCGCATTGATTTACCGCCGCTTTTATGCTATAATAAATCTAAGGCGGTGATGTAATGTCCTTGCAAACTGTAGAAATCAATTCTGTTAAAATAACTTTTGATAAGGAAAAAACGAAAGAATATCGAACGGATTTCAATAAGCCTTGTGATTGTCAGGATTGTAGGAATTATTACAGACATATCGAGAATAATATAGAGCTTGTTGAGTTTTTGAGTGGATTTGGTATTGATTATAATTGCACCGAAGAAGTTTTTTCTTGGGATTTAGAGAATCATAGTGATACTTTGATTCACCACGAAGGATACTATGGTGTTTTCGGTAAAATCGAAGGTGAAGAATTTGATTTTGAAAAGTTTGGTGTAAAAATCACTTTTCAAAAAGGTGCTTCCGTTCCTTGTGATAGGACAGAGGAATGTTTTTGGATATGTATTGAGGGGGATTTCCCATATGTACTTGATGAAGAAAGAGATTTACCTATCACTATTTCTCAAAGGATTCAAAAGTCAAATATAACCAGAAAAATCAAATCCATATTTAAGAAAAAGTAAAGAAAAACAACAGTTTTCAGGCACTTTTCATTCGTGTTATTAAGTTCAAAACACCCAAAAAATCCTGAATGCGACAGCGTTCAGGATTTTTACTTATTACCTCTTACTTCTTCACTCTTACCTAAATTGCATTCAGGATTTTTTTGGAAAGTAAGAAGTAATAGGTAAGAAGTAATAAGTATTGCGGCTTCGCCGCTTTTATGCTATAATACACCTAAAGGTCGGTGATATTATTGAAAAGTATATCTATATTTTTGTTATGTTGAGCAGATATCAGTGACTAGCAAACCTACTTTTTATATAAACGAGTTTTGTATCAAAAAATTCAATGCAAAACCTTAGGAATTTGAAAAATATTCTTTTTAATATAAAATATTAAAGAAAATCAGGTTTTCACCCAGTTCTTTTTCGGACACGAATGACAAAAAACACAGAGTAGCATCTGCTACTCTGTGTTTTTTATTGCAGATCACAGATGGACTCGAACCCATAGCAGTGGAAGTGTCCGGTGGACACTTCCTGCAACCAGTGCAAACACTGGTTGCTACAATTATTTTGATCC
>JAZNOJ010000092.1:0-35398 GCA_045580735.1 Candidatus Egerieisoma sp.
CCAGGATAGAATAAAAAGCTATGGGTAGGAATAGTAAATAAAGGCTTGGTAAGTTCTTTAATTCCAGGCAAATTAAAGTCCTCTATATTTTGCGTAGCTAGGATTAAATAGCTATCATTTTTACGTATTGTTTTAATATCGGCTCTGATATAATTTACCGCCACTGGATATTTAAGGAAGATATGAAGCTCGTCAATTAGACCAACTGTGTGTCCGTTTTTAACCAAAGAATTGTGCATGAAGCTAAGAGCGTTAAATAGGGTAGCAGATAACAAATTTTCGTTGGTATCTATTAAATGCTTAAAACAGAAAGCAACGATTCTGCTACTTGGAATATTTGTCACACCGTTAAAATATTTACTATCCGCACCTATACAAATCGATTCCAAAGAAAGCATAACCTCACGAAGAATATCTTCTGTGATTGGGATTTTAAAATTAGAAGTTTGTTGTTCTTCTGTAAAACTACTAAATACTTTTTGTATATGTTCATACAAATCTGCCATTGTTGGCCATATACCATTTTGGGGTTGTGGTGTTTCATCCGTAATGCCGTGGAGCTTATATAGCTGTTTTAACATGATTTCTATCGTGTCTAATTGCATACCAGTGAAAGCTTTGTATTGAGAGAAAAAATTACGAAGGAAGGAAATGTGTCTAGACAAAGTGTTACTTATAGCAACTAAATCTGTTTCAGAAGCCTGGTCTCTTACCTCTAATGGATTAATTATATATCCAGTAGATACATCAATATATGCTCCATCTAAAGCACGTACAATATCTTCATATTCACCTGATGGATCAATGATTACCAAATTTTTTCCTGATTCTAAAACAAATGTTAAAAGTATTTTTGCGAGATAACTTTTTCCCTCACCGGAGTTACCTAGTATGAGACAATGACTGTTAGTTTTATCGCTGGTTCGCTTTTCAAGATCGGCAATAATGTCACCGCCATATTTGTCTTTGCCGAGTCTAAAACCTTTTTCATCTAGTTTTCCGGTATATGCAAGAGGGAAGAAATTACCCACGCTTGACGCAGGGTAGATTCTTTTATTTCTCAAAGATAGAGGGGCTTTTCCTCCAGGGAGAATTGCCAAGAATCCTTCTCTTTGACACATTAACATTTTGTCAAACTCAATCTTATCAGAAGCAAAAAGCTGTGATAGTTCAGCTTGCTGTTCTTTAAGTGCTTCTAAGCTGTCAGCCTTTATTTCAATGAATATTGAAACGTCAAATAGAGGTTCTTTGTTTGCTCGTTTTTGTTGGAGCATATCGGAAAGCTCCCTAGATGCTATAAGAGCATCTTCTTTTTCTCTGTCTTTTTTTGAAAAGAAGCCTTGCTTATTTTTACGTTGTGCGTTATCAATGACTTGTGTTTCTTTAATTCCAGTTAATCTTTCGTGTCTGATATGTAATTGAATACCTTCCTTGGAAGATAGCTCTGATAGAATTGCAAGATTTTCAGTTGAAAATTCAAAACCAACTAGTGACCATACACACCGAAATGTATTGCCGCAAACAAAGTAGTCTGTAAAAAAATCTACCGCATTTGGAGCTATTAAATCAAAGAAACTTCGCATCTCAATAATGCCTTCTTCTTGCGGTGTTATCTCAACTTTTTGTTTCTTAAAAAATGCCATTTACATCTACCTCCTTTTCGTCTTTTTTGATATATTGTGTACCATCATAGTCAGGAAGCTCACCAACCAAATCAAAATAGTTCGATAACACTTTTTTAATTTCTTCTTTGTTAAGTTGATGTCCTACAAAACCTGCATCTTGGATACCTTTAGAGTATCTTTGTATGATTGATGTTTTTTGATTATCTGTAACGTTATTTCTAAATTTGTAAATAAATAAATATTTCCTGGTAGTATTTGCAGATAGTGACAAGCTTGATATCTGTTCTAAATCTGTTTCTAACAGTTTTCTGATTTTAGGATTAGTTTCTTCCTCTATTCGCTTTTTAAGAAAAGCTATATTTTGGTCATAGTTTTTTGCTCCGTCTATTGCCATGATTTCTATATCAGGACATTGAATCATTAAGTTAGTTAGAGCTCTAACTAATATTTCTGTTTCGTCAGGAGCTAAAACAGCAAGGTTAAAAGGATTAACCTCCCACAATGCGTAGCATCCTGTTTCTGTTATATAACAATTATTTTCATCAATCCAAATACCGCCACAAAGCTTTTGTGTAGAGTTTGGGTTGTTATTGTTTCTGTGTTTTTGCGGTGTAAAAATAAACATATATACCTCCTTTAAACGTGTCATAATTGTGACATCTTCAATTTTGGCTGTGAGAATAGCAACCAATATAGGGAGAATAAAAAACTCTTTAAGCTTGGTCGCATCCCAAATAAAAACTGCTAGGACAAAGCTCAAGAGTACTAATACTGCATTTGCTAAATCCCAAAGCAAAAAGGATGTTTTTGTTCGTAAGTTTTTTGGATAATAAAAATATGTTCGTTCTTCATTTGGAAAACTTTGAACATATGTTTTTTTTGATATTTTTTTCTTAATTATGCTCATCTGTATTAGCTCCTATTCTATTTAACAAAAGTCTGAATTGTAGTAACAGCGGTATTAGCTACTGACATTGCACTGCCTTTAAGCGAGGTATCCATGCCAAAGCGATCTGCAATTCTTGGTACTTCTGCAGCCGAAAGCATGACTCCGCAACCTAACAAATACCCTGCAATATCTGACTTGCTTACAGCATTGCATGCAAGAGCTACACCACAAGTCAATAAAATTAATTGCAATAAATTAGTGAAACAGATTGCAATAACCTGTCTTGCCCAGCTCCAAAATGCATCCCATCTACCTCTTGGTATATTAAGCATATGTAGCGAACCAACCGTTAAGAGTACCAGCATAGTACCGCTACGCTTGATTGTTGAGAGTAATACTTTAATACCTGCAAAAAGGAAAACTATACCGAATATGACAAATAAATGTGGATCTACCATGCTTCCGTCATATATATCTTCTAAGACAGAAATATCTATCGAAGCTATTAACGCATCGTTAATATCTGTAGCTATATGGCCCGTAAGTATATACAGGGGGATAGGTATTGTGTGATATAGAAGTAATGCAAAAAATGCTTTAATATAATTGACAATCACATCTTGCAGGCTGTCTCCCAAATTGCCATTTTGCCTATAATTAATGCTTATTTCTGCTACGCTGTAAATAAATCCACAGAAAAAAAGCATAGTACCGATAGAATTAAAAATAAATAAAATACCCTCAAGCATTGGCTCTTCTAAAAGGATATCCATTGTGTCTAAATATCCCCAGGTAAAAGTGATAGAATCAACAGCGGTTTTGATAACTAAAACTGAAAGACCAGTTGTTAAAGCATCTATGACTATTGTTCCGGTTGCTATTTTGGTTATAATCGATGCAATTTTTTTTATGGATTCAAAGATATTTGCTATAGTAGATTTGACTTCTGCAAAGCTACCTACAATACCGCCTCCTTCACTATCTTCGTCAACCACGGCATCTGAAAAGAGAAAATCTTTGATAGCACCCAAAGTATCACCCCAAAATCCACCCTTATTATCTGCTTGTACTAGGGGAGCCTTTTCTTCCACATCGTCTGCTGCCTTAACTGCGAAAGAACCAGGTGAACCTATTAAAAGAGTAAATAGTAGTAAAAGCACAACCACAAGCTTAAGCTTGTGGCTGTGAAAAATAGAATTTGTCATGAGGTAATCAATTTCCAAATTGGATCTGGCAGCACGAATAAAGCAATTAGGATTACAGCGCATACGATCGGTCTTGTGATATTCATGTGCTGCCCATCCTTATGAGAAATTCCGCATTGCACTATAAAAACAAGTAGGAGTATTCCAACTACAATTCTGCTCCCTACAACTACAACTTCAAAAAATATGTCCTTTACCTGCAGTGTGATTTCTTCTGTTGCATCGATTATAACATCATCTACCTTTGGTACTGGAGTAGCTGCCATTATAGGCAGAGCAAGGGTGGTTGTTAAAACTAATGCAAGTAAGATTACACTTGCAATTCTTAAAAATAATTTTTTGTTTTCCATTACGAAAACCTCCTTAAAAAATTTTATAAAAAAAGGCAGTGTTAACTGCCTTTAATCCGAAGTTATTGGAACATTAGTTGTATTCTTCTTTAAACTCTTCTTCTCGATATTCCATTTGTTTGCTTTGAGGTCCTTGTATTAAGTTAAAGCTCTCTATAACAAATACAAAATCATGTCTAGAATAACCATTTGCATCGGTCCATTCTTTTCGCGTCAGTTGTCCTGATGCATAAATCATTTCACCTTTTTTTAGCTTAGATACTGCATCTGCTGTCTTGCCCCAGGCCTCCGCATTAATGATGTGATATTTGTAGCCTGCCTTGTAGGTGAGTGCAAGCGTAGCTTTTGTTAGTGTTTTTGATGATTCGTCTTGTTCTTCCTTTTTTTGTGTAAAGGTATTAATTTCGGGTGTTGTAGCAACCTTAAAGATATCAATCAACATACCTTATCGCCTCCTTAATTTTTTGTATGTTGTCAAATTTTTTAACCCATTTAATAGCCCTGGCAAAATTATCCGCATTAACTGGGCTTAAAACTTCTTCGGTGTTATATATTAATCCGTCATTGAGCTTCTTAAGTAGCTCTTGCTTTGTGATATTAGGTGTCAGCTTAAGCTGTATTTTTACATATTCGTATGGCTTAAGCCTTAAACAATCATTTTTTTCCATTTGTAAATTCCTCCTTGTATTTTTATCAAATTATGCACCCTTAGTAACCGCCTTCCTTGCCACTACTAATGCTGCTTGGACAAACGATCCTGCATTGCCTCTAAGCGATGTATCCATACCAAATCGGTCTGCAATTTGCGGAATTTCAACTGCTACTAGCACAAGTCCTACTGCAAGAAGAAATATTTCTATTTCTCCTGTATTGAGTGAATTTCCTGCTAAATCAAAGCTCGCTGCAGCTATGACTAATTGCAAAAAGTTTGTGAAACATAGTCCAACTACTTGCCTTGTCCAGCTCCAAAAGGCATCCCATCTACCTTGTGCAACACTGAGCATATGGAGAGAACCGGTTGCAATTAAAATGAGCAAAACTCCTGCTCTTTTTAAAGCTGAAAACATTAGCTTCAAAAGCGATATGATGAATACAACAAAAAATATTAAAGTCAAAAAAGTATCAAATACTCCCGAATTAAGCAAAAGTGATAATATATTAACGTTAGCATTGCTACGTTGGTTGGCTATATTACTTGCAATAACTGACGTTGCAGCATATAGCTTAATTGGAAGAGACGAATAAAGAAGCAATGCAAAAAAGGATTTAATATAGTTTAAAATTAAATCCTGTAGACTATCGCTAAGATAGCCATTGCTTCTAAGACTTTTAGCCTCATCAGCAATGCTACACAAAAAGCCAATCCCCCATAATATCAATCCAAAATACCAAAAAAACGATATAAGCAATTTAGTAGTTCTGTTTGAAAATAATAGATCTGCAGAATCTAAATTTTCCCAAAAAACTTCTATTATGCTTACGCCAAATTTAGTTACGATTAAGGTTGCAACACTTAAAGTAAAATTAAAAGGGAATGT
The DNA here is from genome assembly GCA_045580735.1 of Candidatus Egerieisoma sp. Taxonomy (GTDB): domain Bacteria; phylum Bacillota; class Clostridia; order UBA1212; family UBA1255; genus Egerieisoma. Next base: position 5,608 of record JAZNOJ010000092.1, read on the forward strand.
TCCTGAAACTATAGTCTGCAAAGATTCTAGTATTCCAAATACAGTAACGTCAATATCATCAATCGTTTTTTCAATACTTTCTAAAAAGCTTAGCTCCTCATTTTCTCTGTCTATTTCCGTTTTTAAATTTGCCCAGGATTGCAAAATGTCGTAGTCTGCCATGCTAACTCTAAGTACACGGCCGTTGACTACATCAAGTATATATCCTTGTGGGACAATGTAAGGACTTTCAAAATCATCCATATCATAAAACTGTTGATAGAAATCAGAGTGTTCTACTAATCTATACTTGTTAAGGCGAGATATATTTTCAGTGTCCAAAATTCCTAAACGGAAAAATCCACCTAACATTTTGCTTCCTTGATATTCAATTTCTAAATTCTCCCACAAATTAACATCAGGATTCTTTTCTAAAGATGAAATTGGATCTTTGTTTTTTCGCTCGTCTTTACGGACATACAATATAATTTTGTCAGGACTGCCGTCATCTTTAAATGTGACAGTCTTAACAACTGCATCATTCCAACTATAACGTTCGTTGATTGCACTTTCTCTTGTAAATTCCTTTAAATACAAATATGCATCTTGTTCGTTTGTTAAGTATCTGATACTATTGTTAAGCTGCTGACCAAAATAAAAGGTATGTGACTCGGTGATATACAATCTCATGTTTATTAATGGTGTCTTTTCATTAGTTTCCAAATCGACAAAAATATACATATCCTCGGACTGCTCTAAAGCATATTCACGGTATATATATTCTTTATCCGGATTTGCTTCTTCACCTTCTGCCGATGCTGTTAAATTAACCGAAGTAAATAACATTACAAAAATTAATATCAAAACAAAACCTTGTCTTTTTTGTATGAATGTTGCCTTTTTCACATTTGCATCACCGGCCCTCTTGGATTATCTTTTAATACATCCGGTATGTCTGCATCAGGTGGAATTAAGATGTATCCTTGAGCTTTAAATTTGCTTTCTGAAGCTACATCTAGCTTTTGTTCTTGCAATTGTTTTAAATGATATTCCACTCTTCTTGACATTGTCCTTGCAGCTGTAGCACTAGCTTCTAAGCTTTCCAATATTGCATTGTTATCTGCTTTTTCGCTCCAACTTGCAATATAGCCAAAGCTATAATCCGAGCTATCAATTCCAAGTTTTTGAGAAAGGATAAAAGCTGAACTCTCAGCTTGTAGCTCACGCACCTTCCTAGAGGTTTTAGGTTCATCAGATAGTGCATCTTTTTCGTGGAGTATCGAATGTGCGTATTCATGCAGCATTGTTTTTATTGTATGAGCAGGGGACAGGTCCTTTCGTATCTTGATTTTTTTATCAAGATAACTACAAATACCGTTGGAAGTTCCCATTTCATTTCTGTCAACAAACTCATACTCATACGGTTTTGCACTTTTTATAATTGCTTCTTTAATATCGTCAAAGTCATCTACTGCATCTACTAATCGTTTCATGGGGATTTCAGGTAGTGGTTTGCCACTTGTTTCACTAATGTCATAGATTGTCAACGGTCTGAAACCTATTAGATTCTCTGTGAACTCTTTGACGTCTTTTAAAGCTAGCTTTCCTTCTTTGATGAGCTCTTTTTCTTCTGGTGTAGGCTTGGGAATTTTTTTGATATTAGGAGCAAGTATTGTCATGCCTTTAGCTGACGGATTAACACTACGCTCAAATTCTTTCCACCATTTATTTCTACTTGCGACAACTGTTGCATCAGGGCACTGCATCGCAATAAGTATTTGGTTTTGCGGACTATATGTAGTGAATTTGCTCATAGAAATGAGATATGACCGATATTGCTCTGAGGTTTTTAAGCTTTCAACGCCTCGAAGAAGTTTGGTTTTAAGTGACGATTCTACATCTAATGATGGTTCTTCACCAAAGCTTCTAAGTACATAAGATGCTTTGTCACCACAATTAACCTTGCTTTCCCATGTAGCTGTTTTAGGATCGTATTTCATGAGCGTTCTGATGTTTTCTTTTTGCTCGTTCGTCAGCTTGTTATATCTTTCTTTAGATGGTGACCATGTGATATTTGGATACACATCTATTGCTTTAGAAATTTCAAAAGCATCTTCTGTTGAAATACCTTCCTTGGAATGCCAACACATGGTATCAGCATGAAAAGAAAAGTTTGCTCTTAACAGTTCCTTGTTTTCGTCACTAAGCTTCTCAAAGTTTTCCTTAGGAATATTAAGTTTCAAAATAACACCTCCAATAAAAAAAGGAACTGTATTTTTAACAGCTCCTTTTCTTGAAATGACGTTGCGGTAAGATTATGCAGGTGCATATTCCCGCAAAGCTCAAAAGTCCATAACTTAGACCTTTTAAATATTCTTGCTCCCATATAGATTCCTGAGATATTAATGATGTATTTTTTGCCTCTTGATTATACATTTGTGCATCTGAGGTCCGTACAGCAGTTACTACAAGTCTATGTGTATTGATTCCAAACGGAGTACACGTCACAAGGCTCAAAATATCCAAATCAGGTAATATCTCAATATTCTCTGTTTCTTCAGGTAAAACAACTTTCTTCTCTATTACTTTATAGACAAGTGTTCTATCAAGCACTTTGATTTTTATAACATCATCTATTTCGAGTAAATCAATATCTGAAAACATTTTTTGACTTGCAAGGCCCGAATGTGCTGTAAGTATGCTATGAGTGCCTTTGCCACCGATTGGAAGTGAGCTTCCAAGCAAATGCCCACAGCCATGTTCTAGTGTTTTACTTTCTGTTCCATGATATATAGGCAAGGTGACATCAAGCTTTGAAATTTCAACGTAACCCATCACTTCGCTATCTCCTATTAATAATAAATCTTCATAGCTCGCAGATAGCTCCGCTAGCTTTTCAGGCAAGAACTGTGCGTTACCTGGTGTGAGTGCTTCGTTATATTCTTCTGCTTTTTCCATTGCTATGTGTATATCTTCCCGGGCTGTATGCTCTACAGCCTGGGAATAATTTGTAAATATCTCTGCTTTGGTGTGCTCTTGATATATATTAGATAAAAATGGAAAACACACTAATAACACTGCAAAAACAAGCAAAGTTACTGCTAAAGCAAGAATAAGTTTTTGTCTCATCTTATACCTTTGCTTTCTTTTTAATTATTGTAATGATTACAATTGCTCCAGCTGCTAAGACTGCAGCTAATGCTGAAATTAGCCACAATGTACTATCACCAGTAGGAGGGAGCTCAAAGCCTTTGTGGTTCATTACTGTGAGGACCGCATAAGCATTTACACTTTGTCCATCTGCAAGCATTGTAACTGGATTGCCATTTACTGTTGCTGATGCTTTTTTTGTTTCTTCATTAAATACGATGTCTACATCAATCGAATCCTTTAAAAGGGTATAGCCTTCGGCTGTATTTTTCTCCGTTAATGTATAGCTATCATCTTCAAGGCCCTTGATCGAAATTTGACCGTATTCAGAGCCAACCTTTTTTGGTGTGAAGATTGTAGCCTCTGCTTCGCTTTGCACGTATCCAATTACATCATAGTATCCTTTTTCGTTTAATTTTGCATTTATGTATACACCATCTGTTTCGTTATACACAAGAAATTCAACTTCGTCAAAAAGATTTTCTGTTGTGGCGAGTATGCTATCTTTATCAGATAACAGCTTAGTTATATCAATACCAAAACTATATACTGTTGCATCGTCTTTAAGTGTATCAAAATATCCTTCTGACGTTCTTTCCCATGTAAGTGTTATTTCATTAGGGTTACCTGTTTCACCAAGAATTGCTTCATTAGTTATAACTGCACCATATGTGATAACCATTATATGCTCTGAATAGTTTGGATTTATTTTAGCAAGTCCGTTTTCTGTCATTGTGATGGTCATTTTTTTGCCATCAAAGGATACCTTAAAATTACCATTTGTTTTGTCCCATGCCCATGTGTCAATTTTCTTTGTCATTAAAGCATCTTCGTAAAAATCAATCGTGATAGGATATTTTTGGTCATATTCAAGGCCCTTAATTGTGTCTACAAAATCATATTGTGTTAAGTAAACAGCTTGTGATGTAATTGTAGGGAGTGTTGATTTAATTTGATATTCCATTAAATCACCAACTGAACCAGTTGCAAATTCTGTAAAGTTTTCTGTTTTACCCGTTGATGCGATTGATTCTCTCACTTCTTTTTCAAGTGTTGGATCTCCTGTTTCATTTTTAGGATATGCAACAACATCATAATTCCAATTATCTCCCTCAGGATCTGTCATTGGAAGTGACAAGAAGAACGGATTTGTAGTATCTACAACGTCTTCAGGAACTTTGGTTTCAACTACTAAATATAGTCCTATTTCAAGATTTTCTAACTTTGTTCTGCCATTTGAATCAGTAAGTGGCATTACTTTTGTGTTTTCACTATCATTAACTGCATCTTCCAATGAATTTTTTGTTTCTATTGCTTTTGTTGTCAACTTATCACTTAATGCCTTATGAAGAACTTCTGACTCAAAGTACCATTTGCCATCATTAAGCGAATCAGCAGCTACGAATCTATCTTCTCCATCTGAAAGACCTATTACATCTAAGACAGTTTCCTCTTTTTCAAAACCATAACAAAGTGCTACTGTAGTTTCGTCTGTGTATTGTATAATGCTGGCAATTGGCATTATACTAAATTCTACACCTTCGATTGCGTAATCTTTGATTGTCTCTAGATTTTCATCAACGTATCCTGAAGCTACGTATGAATCTGTTTCTTTCCAAACACCAGCTTTTGTTGCCTCTGTTAAATCATACTTAAACATTTCTAAGCTACATGGAGTTTGATTATCAATTGTCGCATCTGTTGTTTTAGCAAATGCTGGAACGAATGTTGCAAGTGTCATCATACCTGCAAGTGTGAATGATAAAATTTTCTTAATCTTTTTCATTGTTTTTTGATTCCTTTCTTTTTAATTTTTTTAATAATGAAAATGATATTAATACAATCCCACCGGCTGCTATTACACTTACCGGAATATACCATTTAGCATATCCACCTGTAGGTGGTAGCTTAAAGGTAGGACCATTAACCGCATTAAATGTGAGGTCTAAATTATCCTCACTCCAATCGAGATAGCCTTGGAAGACTGGTAAAGGAAGCAAGCTAAAACCTTTTGGAGCTTTTGTTTCTGTTAAGCGGTAATAGAGATTTCCACTTAAGCCTTCAAATTTAGCTATCCCTTTTGCATCTGTTATAAGTTTTCCACTTGTTACATTGCTTGTTGTCTGTCCATTTGTTGCATTGAATTTAGATGTTTTTACAACGGGTGTAAAATTAATGTTATCTGTAGACCACTCAAGCAAAAACTCTGCACCCTTTAAGGCTTTGCCACTAGGATCTGTTTTGTAAATGCTGATAGAGCAGGGCTTGTATTTATTTACCGCAGTAAATGTATATTCACTATTATCATCGTCAAAGCTAAAGAGCTTATTAAAAATGGCTTCTTCTTCTTTGACGAAGCCATTAGGAGCTTTAGTTTCTGTTAAGCGGTAATATATGCCTGGTGTTAAGCCTTCAAATTTGACTATTCCATTTGCATCTGTTACAAGTTTTCCATCTGTTACATTGCTTGTTGTCTGTCCTACAACTGCGTCGTATTCAGCTTGATAAAATACTGGTGCGAAGTTATTTCCGTCTGTTGACCACTCAAGCAAGAACTCTGCATCAGCAAGCAAGCCTCCATCCTCGTCTGTCTTTTTAAGCAAGATGCTAATTGGATTTTGCTTATTTTCTACCTTGATTTCAGTTACATTTACTCCGTTAAGTGTTACTACAGCTTTGCCATTTGTATCGACTGTTAAATCGAAAACCAAATCACTTTTGATGTGTCCTTTTGGTGCTTTAGTTTCTTTAATCTGATATTCACCCTCGGAAATATGAGTAAACTTAAACACACCGTCTGCCGTTGTTGTAGCAGTCTTTAAAGGTGTTGTAGCACCTTTTTTAAACAATCCAAAAACAGCTCCAGCTAGTGGCTCACCGTTTTGATTCACTTTCAATCCAGTAACAGTGGTTGGTTTGTTTATAAATTTGATTTCAGTTATATCTACTCCATCAAGTGTAATTGTTACTTTGCCATTATCATCTACATCAATATAGTAAATATCCGAAGAAATTTCGTAACCTGCAACAGGTTTGATTTCTTTCAAATAATAAAGTCCTGGTTTTACATTTGTAAATTCAATTTTACCATCATCATTAGTTGTAGTTTCTAAGCTTTCTCCGCTAGATACTAAGTATAATCCAAAAACAGCTCCAGCTAGTGGTTTATTGTTTTGATCTACTTTCAATCCAATAACAGTGGTTGGCTTATTTACAAATTTGATTTCAGTCGCATTTTCTCCATCAAGTGTAATTGTTACCTTGCCATTATTATCTACCTCAATATAGTAAATTTTATCTGTCTTTATATAGCCTGCAGCAGGTTTGATTTCCATAAGGCTATAAAGTCCTGGTTTTACATTTGTAAATTCGATTTTACCATCTTCAGTTGTTGTAGTTTCAAAGCTTTCTCCACTTGTAAAAGAAGCAAGTCTAAAAACAGCTCCGGCTATAGGCTTATTATTTTGGTCTACTTTCAATCCAATAACAGTGGTTGGCTTATTTACAATTTTTAAGGTACTAAGTTCAGTTTCACTTCCGTCACTATTAATCATTAAAATTGTATATTTGAGTGAGTTTGTAGCGTTTACCTTATAAATTGTATCGCTAAGCTCAAAGCCGGGTGGGGGAGTGATTTCTTTGACATAGTAAGAATCGGTACTTTTTTTGACATTCTTAAAAACAAACTCGCCCTGCTCATTTGTAGTTGCTTCTTGGAGTTTAATAGTGCAGGCTTTGTCAGAGAACAAACCAATTTTAGCTCCAGCTAGAGGTTTATCATCTGAACTTACCTTGAATCCAAAAACATCATAGTCTTCATTTACTATTTCAAGTTCTGTCAGTTTCTTGCCATCAAGGGTAATTGTAGAATTGCCTTTGCTGTCAATCTCAACATAGTATTTACTTCTGTTTTGCTTAAAGCCGGGCGGGGGAGTGATTTCTGCTACGTAATACATTCCTGGCAGAATATTTTCAAAATAGAAATATCCATTTTCCTTTGTTATATACTCTTGCAGTTTTTCTCCTGATATGTTGAAAAGACCGATGGTTGCTCCGCTTAATACATTTCCATTAGTATCTGTCTTTTTACCTTCGACTCTGCCATAGACAGGCTCATTTACAAAATCAAGCAATATGTCTGTAGCAGCGGTATATTTAACAGTTGTGGCTGCCTCGTCGGTTTCCCTCTTGGTCGTTAAGCGTATATCATCCTCAGCAAAGCTTCTAATTACAAACACGTCTTTTTTTAGCTCATAGTTAGTTGGAGCTTCTAGCTCAATTACAGCATATGATCCATGTGATAGATTGTTAAATTCAAATGCACCTGAAGCTGTTGTTTGTGTAGTTTGAAGCAAAAGCGTTTGACCATTTAGATAATCATTATAATATGTGTCGTAGTTTGTGGTGTTAAACTTAAACAGACCTATTTTAGCTCCCGAAAGTGCATTTCCTTCTTCATCTGTTTTTTTGCCTTTAATGTCAAAATAATAATTATCGTTAATGATGGTGAGCTTTAATTCTTCTCCAGCTTTGGTAGCTCTCACTTTATAGAGGTAATCGTTTTTTAAGAAGCCCGTAGGTGCTATTACTTCTTTGATATAATAGATTTTATTGACTATTAAATTTTCAAAAGTATGTTTAGCACCATTGCTTTCTGATGTATTAAAAGAAGCAACATATCTTGGATCAGAAAGAAATTCTTCATCCGATTTTGTTGGTTGCCCACTAAAAATAGCTATTGTTGCACCGGAAAGTGGATTGCCTGAAGAATCAACTTTGTATACAGTGATTTTGCCTACAGCTGTTTCGTTTACTATATTCTCAATAGCTATTGTTGCACCATCTGTATCAACTACAGCCTCAAAGGTTGTCTCATTAAGGACCTTTCCACTAGGGGGAGTAAGCTCACGAACTAGATATTTCCCATACTCAACATTGTTAAATACATAATAACCGTTTTTGTTATTGTATTCATATGTTGTGCAGGTTTGCAAAGCTGAGCTTTCTGTAAATTCAGTTGTGTCGGCTAAAAATAAACCAATTAAAGCTCCGTTTAAGCCATTTCCGGATTCATCCACCTTATATCCTTCGATTTTTCCGGTTATAGGTTCGTTAATAATGACTTCTTCCAGCACTGTAACACTATCTCTAGTTACAGCAGCTTCAATCACTTTATCACTTATGATGTGTCCTTTTGGTGCTTTAGTTTCTTTAATATAGTATGTGCCAACTGCTAAATTGTTAAATTCATAATAACCAGCAACACCGCCATTTGTTTTAGTGGTATAGGCGTTTATGGTATTTCCATTAAAGTCTTTAGCTCTTTGAGTGCAACTTGAGTTACTATATATACCGATTACAGCTCCGTTTAGACCATTGTCTTTGTTATCCGTTTTGTAGCCTACTATTTTTCCTGGTTTTTGTTTGTCGATGATTTTTTGGTCATCACTTACCCTAACAAATTTGCCGCCTTCGGTTAGTTTGACTGTAGCTACTGTGTCGCTAAGCTCAAAGCCAGGTGGGGGAGTGATTTCTGCGACGTAGTAGGTCTTGTCTACCTCTAAATCTTTAAAAACATATCCACCTTTGTGATATGTATTATTATTTGGCATTATCTGCCCTGTCACACATTCCTGCAACTTTTTGGTACACGCTTTATCGGAAAATAGACCAATGGTTGCTCCGCTTAAGCCTAAATATCCACCAGCTCCACCATTTGCAGTTGGTTCATAATATGTCTTATATCCATATATGCCACCGGGCGATTTTTCATCAACGATTGCTTGATCGCCACTTACCATGACATATTTTCCACCCTCGGTTAGCTTGACTGTAGCTACTGTATCGCTAAGCTCAAAGCCGGGTGGGGGAGTGATTTCCTTGACGTAGTAGGTCTTGTCTACCTCTAAGTTTTTAAATACATATCCACCATTATGTTTTGAACCATCGGGTAATGTGACATTTTGACCTGTCGTACATTCCTGCAACTTTTTAGTGCATGCTTTGTCAGAAAATAGACCAATGGTCGCTCCACTTAAACCTAAATATCCACCAGCTCCATTATTTGCAGTTGGTTCATAATATGTCTTATATCCATATATGCCACCAGGCAGCTTCTTGTTTACTGCCTCAATTTGGATTGTTGCATTTTTGGTACTACTATTAAGCGTAACTGTAATACTCTTACCATTGTATGTCGAACCATTGTACTTCATAGTGTGCTCGCCATAGCCTGCAGGGAAATTAGTTTCGGTTACGGTGTATGTGCCGAAGGGGATAAGAGGAGTTTGAGCAAAGCCATCTGCATTAGTTGTAATTATATCCATAACAATTCCTGCTGAATTAGTAACTTTAAACTGTGCTCCAGCTAAGCTTTGACCTGCAAGGTTTGTTTTTTGGATTTCAATCGTGCCAAATTCTTTTGGCCAATCGAGACTATAATACTCTAACGGATAAGAAAATTTATCAGAATCTGCTCTGTTATAAATATCTTCTAATGTAGATATCTCAGGACCACGACCTTTGTTTATCCATTCTCCGTCATAGAATATTTTTTCGTTTCTTCTGTATGGATCAGCACCACCTGTGCAATGAGCAACAAAGTCATGTCCGTTATATGTACCTAGATATATAGCAATATGCTTCCATGAGGATGTTGTTATTTTTCCATTATAATACTGTCCCATACAAATAATGTCTCCGGGGCGCAGCTTACTTCCTAAGTCCAATTTTTTAAGCTCATTTACTCCATTTTTTTTGCTATTCATATCAGATGAATAAGTGGCAGAGTATTTTACCACCTTATTACTTGAATCCTTTGAAAGCTCATTTAGTGTATACTGCCAAAGTCTGTCTGATTGATAACTAAGTCCAGTGCTTTTGTGAGATGATTTAAGCTTAGCGGATAACATTTTGCACGTTTTGTTATTTGCCATCCCAGCAACATTTGGTAAATAGTTAAGATACACATACGTTACAAATGAAGCACAGTTGAGTCCTCCGTACTCAATCCACTTGTCTTTATATGGTACATTCTTACCATTTGCATTAGTTGTGGTATCCAATCCATCACAATCAGCATCATAACCAAGCTGAGACAGTATATTTAATCCATATGCTCTTTTTTTAGCATTTAATGGATCTAATAACTGCGAGCCATAATAACCTTCCTGATACAAATGCCCATCTTCGATAAGCTGTTTGACATTATACCCTAAGTATTGCAGAGCATCTAATACAAAGTTATTTCGCATTGGATACGGAACATCAGTAGCTACCGCTGCATCTGTTGTAATTGGCACACTTAAAAACAATGTGATTATTGCTAAAAATAGTGCAATTACTCTTGAAATTTTCTTAAATTTCATTTTACTTTTCAGTCCTTTCTTTAATTTTTTATATAAAAAAACAGCACCTTTAATTTTTAAAAGTGCTGTAATTTTATCAATATTAAGTTTTAAGTTAATTTATGTTAATCGGGGCATTTACAACCACCGCTGTAAGAACAGGTATTACTTAGCCGATCAGGATTATGAATTTCATGATAATTTACACCATTATCATTTTCTGCAGCTACACATATCATTAATTCATGACCTGTTTCAGAAATTCCGACACCAATATACCTATAGTAATCATCTCGTAAGTAGCTCCAATGACCTTCGCTACCCCTAAATACATCTACTTTATGTTTTGCCATTTCGTCAATAGAAAATCCATTGAATAATGAAGTTGCCATATACGCTTCTGTGCCGTAAGGTCTCCAAAAAGGTTCTACACCTGCTAGTTTAGCTTCTTCGTCTAAGAATCTACCATACTTTAATAACTTTGCTGCTACACCTATAGAGTTTAAGTCATGTCCTTGTCTGCCACAAACGCCTGGTTCGCAGGTATGCTTTGGATCTGTATCACCGCAGACACCATTTTCACTCTGCCATGCTCTAAATTCAGCATACTCTGATATTTTAGGTAGCTTCTTTGCAGGGTCCATTCCTTCTTCAGCTCTATACTTATTAATATAGTATATTATCCTATCCTCGAAAAGCTCTACATATTCATCCTTTACCTCATCCCAATACCAAGAAAAAGGTACATTTTCACTATTTATAGTTATCTTCGGTATTGGCTGCTTTGTAGGCACTGCAGTTGGCTTTACCGTAGGCTTTGCTGTTGCCTTTGCAGTAGGCTTTGCTGTCGGTTTCACTGTAGGCTTTGGTGTTGGCTTAGAAGTAGCCTTTTCCGTCGGTTTCACTGTAGGTTTTATCGTTACTTTTTCTATTATAGCTGTCGCAATATCTGTTGTCGGTTCTCTTTTTGCTGTAGATTTCTCGCTATGTGCACCTAAAACCTCCTGTCTGTTTATCTCTGTTGCTTTGGCTTGTTCTTCATCTATAACTTGCTCAGTCGGTACTGCTGTTTCATTTATAGCTTCTTTTGTAGCTACTTCTGTAGGCTTTGGTGCTAATGTTGCAGTAGCTTGTTCTGTTGGCTTAAGTGTTTCTTCTACATCTTGTGCCTGTGTACTTATCACTTCTGTTGGCTTGCTCAGTTGACTTTGTGCTGATTCTTGCTTGCCTTCACCACATGCACCACACACTATCATTGCACCTATTAATGCTAACATTGCTATCTTCTTTTTCATGAATGTACCTCCTTATATTTCTGTGTTTTTTTATTCCTTATGTAGGCTGTTTCGTTTTTTTGTAAACTTCCCACAGATACATTATATCGTTTTTTTACTTCCTTTGCAAGAATTATTTATTATTTTTTAAATAAAATGTTCTAGTATTGTTTTGGCATTTTGATATAAAAAAGCAGCCTTTTACTGCTGCTTTTAAGTAACTTCAAAACATTAACGTTCGTTATCTGTTTTTTTATTTTGCAAAAGATTATTTTGAAGTGAAATAACTTCTTTTTTTATACTGTCAATAGAATATTTAATTTCGATATACTGATGTTCGTTAAAACACAAGTGCTTTTGGCTTTTAACATACATATCATTTTGTTTGTTCCACTGATTTTCAGTGTCTTTTTCAAGTTCTTTTATATTTTTGTTAAATTCATTTTTAGCAGAGTCAAAATTTCTGTTATAAGTTGTTACTATATCATCTATATATATATTATTGTAATAAATATATGCAATATAAACTAAAAAACACAATGTGTGAAATATAAGCAAAAACCAAAAAGTAATGTTTAAATTATTGTTAATCCATTCTGTAAGTTTATTTGCTTTTGGTATTAGGTCTAATCCAAAGGCTAGAAAACCAAATATTAAAAAGTTTAATATAAAGTAAATTATACCAAACACAAGAGTTTTCTTTTGTTCTTTTGTTCTCATTGGAATGTCACCTCAAATCCTTGTGATTGTTCTGGTATAGATATACTCTGTTCTTGGTTTTCTTCTTGGTTTAATTCATTTAAAAACTCGTTGTGTTTCTCTATTGTGTTTTCCAATTGTTTTTTTAATTCATTATCTAAACCAGCAATGCTAATATTCCTACATATTTCAGCATATTTAATTAAGATTTTGTATTCGTCGTAAAGATTACAAGCTACCTGATATGTATCATTTAACGTTTCGGTCAACTCACAAATTCTGTCACGCATTATTTTGACAGTTTCATTATATACATTGTCTGTTTTACTAAGTACTTTACGAACCCTTGCTATATCTGCTTCTGTCGATTTCTTGAAATTTTCTGTTTTTTCCAACGATTCACCAAGCTGTTTTTCAAATTTCCTCTTGCTCGTAAAAAGATTTACGATTAGCTTGGTTATTGTTCCTAACAAAGATAACGCCCCTATAATAATAAGTATATAATAAATCTTATCCAATATTTCACCCCTTAATATATCATAAAAAGCAGCTTTTTCAGCTGCTTAAATGTGTTTTATTTATAATAAGTATAACGATTTCTTTTCCTAATCCTTTTAACATCCGAATCCACTTTTTTGTTAATTACTTCCAATTTTTGTAATACGTCGTTACACAATCTATCAGTATTTTTTCTTATTGATTGTAACTCGGCTTTCGTTGAATTTAGTTGTATTTTATGTTCATATATCCTATTTACTAAATTTGATATAGAGTCATTAATTTTATCAACATCTACTTTTTTTGCTTTTTCATAGTTTTTAAATTTGGTTTCAAACGTATAATTTGTTGAATAATTAAATAAGAACAAAAAAACTGCGGCTATAACATTTAATATTTTAAGAAGAGTTAAAGGTATATCTTCATTTGGACAAAAAAACAAAAGAATAACTAAGGCAATTATGTCACATACAAAAACAGAAAAAAACACTATATTAGCTATTACTGATACTCTTATATTATATTTTTCTAAATTATTATTGATTTTCATATAATAATCACCTCCATCAAATTAACAAATTAAAATCATTGTCTTGATGATGATTTTTAGTGGTTTGATGTGGATTCTCTGATTCGAGCTTGTTTACAAATTCTTCTTGCTCTTCAAATAGCTCTCTAAATTTATTTTGCATTGTTTTTGTATACCCATTATCATATATATCTCGGCACATTTCCTCAAATTTAAGTGCTTCTTGATATTTCATAGACAGTTGCGTGTATTCTTCTAATATAACGGATAATGTTTTTTGCTGTTCTAAAATAGACTCCTTTATGTCTTTTTTTAAACTCTTATAATTTATAACGCAATCGTCTATTTCTTTTTCCAGATCCTTTAGTATTTTTTCTGTTTTTTGATTTATATCTATATTTTCAGAAATACTTTTTTCAAAATCCTGAGACAAGCTGTACCTTTTTTTATGGATATTTCTAAATGCTCTTATTGCAAGTTCAATCAATGTTAACACCTCTATAATAATAAGTATATAATAAATCTTATCCAATATTTTCACCTCCTTAATATATCATAAAAAGCAGCCTTTTACAGCTGCTTTCTTGTATTTTCTTTGATCCTACATTGTCATTTCGAAGCCTTGATCTAGAGTCATATCTTGGACTTGGTTTTTATTTCTTAGTTTTTCAAAATCAATGTCTTGTTCATTTTCATAACAAATAAAACAATCCTTATTATCATATTTTAAATATATCCAATCAGGCAGGGTTATTTTAGTTTTCCTCATAATATCCAAATCAGATTGCAAACCTCGATCATTTGTTAATCGTGCCATTGCATACATTTCTTCACTTGTATATATCTTACAGCCTGCATCTATTGCTCTTTGTGCGTTTTCTTCGGACAAACCATCAGCAATAAAAACAGCTTTTTGTTCTTCTGCAGAACTGAAAAATGTGATTTTTTCTATTTCTCTATCTGATATGACATCATAGATAGCCATAGTTTCAGAACAACAATATTTGTCCATCATTCTGCGTACTTCATATCCAAGCTCTATAGCAGTTTCTTCTGTGACTTTATAATTTTCTAATAGGTATTCAGCAGTTAAACGTGCTTCATAAAATTTTTTTATATCCAGCATATCGTCTCTATTAAGAGTAATGCCCTTTATTTCATACTCAATATTCATACTTTCCTCCTGAATTTTATTAGCAAAAAAAGATTTCGTAGCCATAATCACTTACTTCCTCGGCCGTTATTTCTTCAGGTTCGCTCAGGTTATTAGTTAAGTAAGTTATTTGTTTATCCGTTAAATCCTGTACTCCACCTTCGTCATCGGGTGCTCCTATTAATATATTTCCTGCGTACAAAGTACCATTAATATGACGATTACCCTCCATGCCAATAACTCTTGCTTCGTCTTTTTTTGAAATGGCTGCTCGCTTCATTACCGAATTTTCACGAAAAAATATTTTTCCTTCGTAAACTGCAAAAGAATAGTTTCTTACGCTCGGATCGGCAAGTATCGTGTCACTATTATCAAATTCGTCACTTACTTCACTTGTATTTACAGTGATTGAGCCTTGTATGTTTTTTATAGCCCGGGACAATTCATCTTTTAAACTAACACCTTCGTGTGCTTTGCACGTGGTGTCCATTCCAAATCTACTTGATTCCATTACCATTTGTCCTAATACCATTTCAGGATTTTGGACAAAATAGCTATTCATTGTGATTCCTTTTTCATCTGTATCTAGATGGATCCAATCCGGTTCAACCTCTACAGCTCGTTCTCTTTTTTGTAAAAATATTATATCGGATACAACTTCGGTTCCGGCATTACCTTTAAAGGTGTTATCTGGAAGTCTTATTGCACCTAATAGTTCTGCTCTTTGTGCAATATATTTTCTGAATGACGGATTCGTTTTATCCATTGTGCCTTTTGAAGTGATTAATGCCATTACTCCGCCTGGTCGTAACTTATCTAATGATTTTGCAAAGAAATAATCGTGAATTAAAAAATTATGTTTGTCGTATTTTGTATCTATAACTTTAAAATCACCAAAGGGTACATTGCCTACAACTAAATCAAAAAAATTATCAGGGAAAGCTACTGTTTCAAAGCCTTGGGCTGCTATCTTACTTTTTTGGTAAAGTTGCTCTGCTATGCCGGCTGATAAAGTATCAAGCTCTATGCCATATACCTTACTTTCTTGCATTTGAGCAGGAAGCATACCAATGAAATGACCTATACCACATGACGGTTCTAATATATTACCGCTTTTGAAGCCTAGATTTTGAACTCCTTCGTATATAGACTCAATTACAACAGGAGGTGTGTAAAATGCTGTTAGTGTACTTTCTCTTGCTGCAGCATATTCTTCATCGGTGAGTATGCTTTTAAGTTCACTATATTCATTGGCCCATGACGAATTGTGTTCGTCAAAAGCTTCTGATATTCCACCCCAACCAACATAATTTGCAAGCTTTTTTTGTTCTTCTTCATTTGCAAATCTGTTTTCTGTTTCACACTTTTTTAATGTCTTAATTGCTTCTATATTACGCCTGAATCGTTCTTTTTTACCTACTTCTTTAATTTCGTTTACAAGTAAATTAAAGTTGTGTCTTTCAGAAATTGGTGTGCTTTGAAATTTATCCGGAGCTGTTAGCTTTTGCTCGCTTGCTACAACCAAATCATCTGCTTCAGCTTTTTGTAAATATTCAATCACGCCTTCTGCATATTTTTCGTTGGTAATTTGCTCCGCTATATTTTGGATTACATCTTCCTCTGTTTCTCCATTATCTAGATTGTCAAGATACTCAAAATAATCTATGTCTTGGATAGTATCTACAAGCTTTTCAGCTATAGAATGATTAGGCTCTTTTACATATTCAGCTTTTGAAATTTCTACTTGTAAATGGTCGTTTCTAAAATTATCTTTAAGTCTCTTTTCAAATATATTTTTTTCTAATTCTTCTGTAAGTAATGGATACTCCGGATTAAACAACACAACAAAGTCTTTTTCTATTGATAAAATCTCAAATTTGTCGGCTCCTAAATATATAGTGTCTCCTAGATGATACTCATACTTTAGTTCTTTCTTTTGATATGAAAGCATTAGCTTCTCGTATTCTGATATTTTATCTTCTGTGATCCATTCAGGCTTTTTTGAGATTTCATTATAGATTTCTCGCATTTTTGATATTTGGCCTTCTACGCTTCTAGCCCATAAATGCTTTGCTTCGCCATTTCCGGCACCTAAATAATATTTACAATCCTGCTCTAATCGATCTAAAAAACTATATAACCCTTCTTGTGGACTAGCTTTTTCAGATGTTTCTAATATTAAATGATTAAGTACAAATGGTAACTTTTCAATTCTAGATATTGGATACAAGCCCTTTGCTTTTGTTTCAATATCAAAAAGTGATACCTCATTTGACTTCTTTTTCACACTTTCTATAACATATATATCATCATCAATACGGACCTGCCTTCCGATGAGCGAGTCTGTCATATCATCATGCTCTGAATCAGGGGGAGGTGTGGCTAGATTCTCTAAGTTTTTTTCTTCTCGTTCTATCCTTCGTTGTTCTTCTCTTTCTTTCCATTCTACATATCTTTTCTTTTCTGCAGTGGAAAGGTATTTATCCTGGTTATACAGTCTTTGTATATTACGAGCAACTTGACTCCAATTAAGTAATATATTTGTGTTGTAATATTTACTATAAAGTTCAATACCTTTTGCATCATGATTAGAACCTACTCCTGTATAAGGTACAATAGAGCTTCTTCCACCAATTCCATATTCATTCTTTAAAAAGGTAGTTAGCTCAGATATAGAATCACTCTTTTCGCATTGCTCATAAATTCTCATTTTGCCATTTTTAAAACCCGAACCTGATTTTAATGCTTCATCTATTAAATCCTGTGAAAAAGTAAAAGCAGAGGGGTTAATCTCTGCTTTTAGTTCATCTATTAGATTTAGTTGTTCATCTGGTGAAGCAATAGGTTTTATCGTATCCCTTAGCTCTCCCATCAGTCGCATTGCTTCAAAATATCTTGATGCTACATTCCAATCTAGTATTGCTTCAGCGGTTTTTTCATTTTCATCCCCAAGCCACACGTGGATCACATTTGCATATTTTTTGTATCCGCCTTTCTTACCATCTTTTAGTGTTATAATTGTAAGGTCTGTATTAAATACATTTTCTATATACATCGCTCTGTCTTCATTATCGTCAGTAGCCTCGAATATTTCTTTGATTTCTGTAAATGATTCTTTTAAATATGGTGTGGTTGCAAATATTTCTCGTATAATATTTGCATCTAAGTAGTCTTTTCCTATTATTTGATATTTACTTTTATCAAAATACTCTATACGTAAATCAACTCGTTTAACACTATCTCCCGAACTCTCGATTTTATGTTGTTCACTCTGCCTACCCATTCCATTTGATTCTTGACCTTCAACTGTTCTGTCACTCCTTCTTTCTCCATCATCTGTTTCATTAGTTGTTCTTCCATCGCTTCCGCTTGTTCCTGCACCTCCTTCAAATGTTCTATCATTTTCACTTTCGTTAACAGCTTGTGATGCAACAACGGGCGATGCTCCCTTAAGAATCTGCGTCTCTGAAGTCCGTAAAATCTCATTTCCCATTCCGGCTGTGGGGGCATTGTTAAGTTCGGGTGTAAATATCTGCCCACCTTCCTGTATGTTATTTTTATTTGATTCGTCTCTTCCATGGCTAGTGCTCCTTTCAACTATTATTTCGTTTACTATTTTTGCAATTTCATTGATTCCTTTTCGTGCTATCATTAAAGTCCCGTATGCTGCAACGTCAAATTCATCTTCAGAAAAATTTTTAAGCATCGAAAAATCTACATTTGATACTTCTAAATCTAATCTGGAAAGTATCATGTATTGGCTGCTTTGTAATATAAAATCATTAAGCTTCTCTGTAGATTCAAACTCTTGATTAAAATTATCAAACAAGGACTGTGTCACTGATTTTACAGTTTCGGTTAAATTTCCACTCGGTAGTTTATAACTTGCTATCAAGCTTTCATTTAGTTTTTCTTCATAGCTTGGATCCATATTCCATATGGGGACATTTCTTGCAAATTCTGTAGGTGTAGTATCAGAATAGTCATAATAGCATATTACTCTTTGCCCATTTGAATCATTATCTTCAAACGTATAGATGCCTTTTGCATTATCTTTAATGGTCCTACCAAAAACTCTACTCCACCTGGAAGCTTCTAATATAGCTGTAGCCTTTGGAGCTTGAGCATATAACAGAATTTGTTCGTCGAAACGTAATTTGTAATTTCTACATGCAGTTTGTAAAAAATTTTGCCATTCAATCGGTGAGCGAGATATCATTCTGTGTGATATTTCATATAACTTTTTTACACTATCAAACTCCATATTGTCCCTCCTACATAGTTAATATTTGTGTTTCCTTAAATTCTACTGTCATTTTTTCGTCAAAAGCATAAGGACTTAAATCATTTGAACCTTCTGGAATGGTGATGCTTTTTAGAGAACTGCAGTTTTCAAATGCAAAATCTCCAATATATGTTACGCTATCAGGAATGGTAATTTTTTCTAAGGAAATGCACTCTGAAAAAGCAAAATGTTTAATTGTTTCTACATTAGCTCCCATTTCAACGTGCTTTAATGAAGTACATCCTTCAAAAGATGAGTTTCCTATGCTTGTTATACTATCGGGAAGCTCGATGCTTTCCAAGAATTTACAATTTTCAAAGGCCCAAGCTCCTATGCTCGTTACCTTGTGTCCGTCTATCTCCTCTGGAATTACAACGTCTTTTGCATCACCTAAGTACTCGGTTATTTTAAGAGTACCGTCAAAATTTCTACTATAGTTAAAATCTGTACTTCTTCTTTGTATGTTTGTTCTATTATCAAAAGCATAATCTCCGACATGTGTTATATTTTTAGGGATTAAAACCTCCTTTAAGGATTTGCAATTTGAAAATGCATAAGCTTCAATTCTTTCAATTTTATTACCCATACTGACATGCTTTAAAGATTTACAATTTGCAAAGGCACATACTTCTATTTCCTTTACATTATTACCTATTTTGACATTTTTTAGTGATTCGCAATTATTAAATGCATGATTGCCAATTTTGGTTATGCTGTCAGGAAGCTTGATGCTTTTTAGGGAAGTGCAGTTTTCAAAGGCAAAGCTACCGATGCTCGTTACCTTGCATCCATCTATTTCCTCTGGAATTAGAACATCTTTTGCATAGCCTAAGTACTTGGTTATTTTGACTGTGTTATTTTCTAGTATTTCATATTTAAAGTTTACATCTTTCGTCATTCTTTCTTGTGTTATTTCTTGATTGATTTCCTTTGTAATATCAGGGGAAGATTTTATGTACGGACTCTCGATAATGGAAAAGCCATTAAGCGGAGGATCACACTCCGCAATGTAGTCGTGTGGGATAACTGAGCCGTCAGCTTGTTTGTATAGGAATACGTGCATCGGAACACCATATTGGTTTTCTTCATTAATATCTTTTTCAAACTTATACGGACTAGTGTATTCAATGCTCTCACGAACACGACCATCTGTGTGTAAATAATCAATTCTGCCGATAGGTTTTGAATATACCATTTTAAAATTCCTCCTTAAATAAGAAAAACAGCAGATGTTTTTCTGCTGCTTTGTTAATAATTTAAATTTTCCTTACATTGTCATGTTAAAGCCTTCGTCAGAAAGCTCTTGGTTGCTATCTTGCCTTATTATTTGTGTGTTCTCATCAAATGCACGTTTGCCGATGCTTGTTATGCTCTCGGGAAGCTTGATGCTTTTTAGTGCTTTGCAGTAAGCAAAGGCATGACTACCGATGCTTGTTATGCCCTCGGGAAGCTCGATGCTTTTTAGAGATTTACAATTTGTAAATGCAAAATCTTCTATAATCGTCACACTATTAGGAATCTTTATGCTTTTTAATGATTCACAATCAAAAAAAGCTGAATTGCCGATGCGTGTTACACTATCGGGTATTACAATAGTTCTCAAAGATTGACAACTAACGAAAGCATCATTTTCTATAATTTCAAGACTGTTTGGCAAGGTGATGTTTTTTAATTTGTTGCATCCAAAAAATGTCTTTTCGCATATTGTAGTTACTCCTTCGGGAATGATAATGCTTTCCAATGACCAGCAACCATCAAAAGCGTTAGAACCTATCACTTTTAGGTTATTAGACATAAAAACACTTCTTAATCCATAACACCATGCAAATGCAAAAGCGTCTATACTTGTTACACTATCAGGAATCGTTACACTCTCAATATCCTCATATAAAAAAGCAAAATCACCGATGCTTGTTACCTTGCATCCGTCTATCTCCTCTGGAATTAGAACATCTTTTGCATAGCCTAAGTACTTGGTTAGTTTGACCGTGTTATTTTCTAGTATTTCATATTTAAAATCCATATTGTTCCTCCTACATTGTCATGTTAAAGTCTTCGTCAGAACGACCTTGTATGTTATCTTGCCTTATTATTTGAGTGTGCTCATCAAATGCACGTTTGCCAACTCTTGTTATGCTCTCGGGGAGATTGATGCTTTCCAATGCTTTGCAGTAAGCAAAGGCAAAACTACCGATGCTTGTTATGCTCTCGGGAAGCTCGATGCTTTCCAATGCTTTGCAGTAAGCAAAGGCAAAACTACCGATGCTTGTTATGCTCTCGGGAAGCTCGATGCTTTCCAATGCTTTGCAGCAAGCAAAGGTAAAAACTTCTATGCTCGTTATGCCCTCGGGAAGCTTGATGCTTTCCAATGCTTTGCAGTAAGCAAAGGCAAAACTACCGATGCTCGTTATGCCCTCGGGAAGCTTGATGCTTTCCAATGCTTTGCAGTAAGCAAAGGCAAAACTACCGATGCTTGTTATGCCCTCGGGAAGCTTGATGCCTTTTAGTGCTTTGCAGTAAGCAAAGGCAAAACTACCGATGCTTGTTATGCCCTCGGGAAGCTTGATGCTTTTCAGTGCTTTGCAGTAAGCAAAGGCATACTTACCAACGCTCGTTATGCCCTCTGGAAGCTCGATGCTTTCCAATGCTTTGCAGTAAGCAAAGGCATGACTACCGATGCTTGTTATGCTCTCGGGAAGCTCGATGCTTTTTAGGGAAGTGCAACGTGAAAAGGCATTATCACCAACGCTCGTTATGCTCTCGGGAAGCTTGATGCTTTCCAATGCTTTGCAGTAAGCAAAGGCATGACTACCGATGCTTGTTATGCCCTCGGGAAGCTCGATGCTTTTCAAAAATTTACAGTTTGTAAAGGCACCTGTGTCTATATGTGTTATGCTGTTAGGAAGTTCGATACTTTTTATGAATCTACAGTTTTTAAATGAAAGTTCACCGATGCTCGTTACCTTGCATCCATCTATTTCCTTTGGAATTACAACATCTTTTGCTTCGCCTAAGTACTCGGTTAGTTTGATCGTGTTATCACTACTTGTTTCATATTTAAAATCCACATTGTTCCTCCTACATTAAGCTGCAAAATAGATCATTTCAAAATTTTCAAGCAAAAAGAAAATATAATCATCATTTTCTGAAACGATACGAATATCTTTGAAATTGTAGTCTTGCATGAATTGATTGACTAGCGCAATTTCATTCATAAGCTTAAATTCTGTCTTGCCCGGAATTATTTGTTCACTAAAATACAAAGCATTATTAATTTTTACTGCAAACAAATCTTTGACGGTAAAGACCTGATCAACATCGGAGGTGTAAAGTCCATTTGGGAAGATAATTGACACAACCTTATCATCTACAGTGCTCTCTGATTCCCCTTCAATAACAAATTTCACTCGTGTGTAGCTGTCTGAATATGCAGGTGTTTTCTGTTCTGACAGCATTCCTGTCGTTTGATATATACGATCAACTTCGTCTGCTCTGCTATATTTTGTCAACTGTATGATTCTTGAGTCAATATCTTCTATTTTTGCCAAGGTATTTTCTGTCTCACAAAAAACGTCAAAAAGCGTTCCTGTTCCATTGTATATTGCTGTTGAAGAAGTAATATCTTCACCATTTTCACCTAGAGCCATCAAGGTTAATTCTGTCTTTTCTGCTCTCCATTTTTTTCTTGCATTTGGTTTATATATTTTTTTATAAGTTACACCATGACCTATAGGGATAGTATACGTCATCATTTCTGTGTCTGTAATATATATAGCTTTTTCTCCTGATTCTAGCTTAACTTCTTCAATCATAAAACTATTGTTACTTACAGAGTATACAGACATTCTAATTCCTGCTAGCATTACAATGTATTCCTTGCCTTCATTTGTATAGTAGTATATTTCAGAAGGCTTAAATGCTGTATCAACTATTTTTTTAGTTTTTTTTGTTACTAAATCAAGCTCAAAAATACTATCATCTGTTGCTAACAAAATATTATTTCCTTTTGTATTCATCGCTTGTATTTTTCCGTTGATTTCTTTTAAATTAGAATCATCTAAATTAAATTGAATGATGCTGTTCATTCCTTTGGGTGGAATGACCTCAAGGCCTTTCACTTCTTCTTGTTTTTCATCTGGAACTTTGGTAGGTTCTTCTCTTGGAGCTTCTGAAGAAATTTGTTCTGTTGGCTTAAGTGTTTCTTCTACATCTTGTGCCTGTGTGCTTATCACTTCTGTTGGTAGTATTGTTACAATATCTGTTGTTGATGCTTCTTTTTGTTTTTCATCAGAGTTATTGCAACTACAAGTTGTAATAAGTATTAGTGACAATATTAACATTAATATTTTTTTCATGATTTTCTCCTTACATTGTTATGTTAAAGTCTTCGTCAAAAAGCTCTTGGATGCTATCTTGCCTTATTATTTGTGTGTTCTCATCAAATGCACGTTTGCCGATGCTTGTTATGCCCTCGGGAAGCTCGATGCTTTCCAGAGAGTAACACCTATAAAAGGCATACTCACCGATGCTTGTTATGCTCTCTGGAAGCTCTATGCTTTCCAATGCTTTGCAGTAAGCAAAGGTAAAATCTTCTATGTTCGTTATGCCCTCGGGAAGCTCGATGCTTTTTAGTGCTTTGCAACGTGAAAAGGCATGATCACCAATGCTTGTTATACTGTCAGGGAGTTCGATACTTTTTAATGAAGTGCAGTTTTCAAAGGCACCCTCACAGATGCCTGTCACACTTTCGGGGATTCTGATACTCTCTAGCGAGGTGCAATCTGAAAAGGCAAAATTGCCTATGTTCGTTATACTCTCAGAAATAGTGATTTCTTTTAGCGAGGTGCAATTTGAAAAGGCAAAACGACCTATGCTACTTACGTTTTTGGGGATCGTGATTTCCTTTAAAGCATTGCAATAAGCAAAGGCACCCTCACCGATGCTCGTTATGCCCTCGGGAAATTTGATGCTTTTTAGTGAAGTGCAATCTAAAAAGGCATGATCACCGATGCTTGTTATGCCCTCGGGAAGCTTTATACTTTCTAAGGAGGTGCAATTATAAAAGGCACCAGTGTCTATATGTGTTATGTTGTCAGGAAGTTCGATGCTTTTTAGGGAAGTGCAATTTTCAAAGGCATGTTTGTCGATGCTCATTACCTTGTATCCGTCTATCTCCTCTGGAATTAGAACGTCTTTGGCATCGCCTAAGTACTTGGTTAGTTTGACCGTGTTATCACTACTTGTTTCATATTTAAAATCCATATTGTTCCTCCTACATTGTCATGTTAAAGTCTTCATCAGAAAGCTCTGAAGAATTTTTTTGTGTTGAGTCTTTTAAATAAAAATCAGCTATGCGTTTAACTACTTCGTCAATCGCTTCGTTGTAGTTCTCGTCACCTATGTCAAGATGTTCGTCGTGCTGTCTTATGTAGTCGTTAGCGTAAGATTCGATATATTTTTCTGCTTCTTTTTTAGCTTCATCTGTCAATCCCATTAGAGTTGTTAACGTATCGCATTTAAATCGACGTAAAAAAAGTTCCTTAAAAGGATTGTAGCCATTCCTGATAATTTCCTCATTGGTACATTCGCTTAATGTTCTATCCTCTTTGTAGATGTCACAAGTTATAATTCTAATTTCCTGACCGTCATAATCGCTGTTATTAGCAAAATCGTTAGCGATTTTTAACGCTTCTTCGTATTTCTCGCTTCCTCTGTCGAGAGCATCTTCTGTTCCAATCTGTACTGCGTACCAACCATTGTTAATAATTTCGTTTGTCATTTTTTTACTTCCTTTCGTATCAATGCCAGGATTGACCGCCACCTGCTCCGCTTTCTAACCATTGACGTTCTGTCATAACATTTTCTGTACTTTTATATTTAAAATCCATATTGTTCCTCCTACATTGTCATGTTAAAGCCTTCGTCAGAAAGCTCTGAAGAAATTTTTTGTGTGTCTATAACCGTACTAAAACTATCTACTCCAGGGACTAGAGCTAGTTTTCTGCCATTGTCCCAATCTACATGTATTTGTCCAGCATCATCAACTAATCTGACTGTGCCTTTCATTCCAGCTTCAATTGGGGAAAAAATATCATCCATATATTCACATTTAATGCGGGTTCCTTTTGGATATAGCTCTTTGAAATATGCAACATCTTCTTGATTTAAATGTTCATAAATGCTCATATTTAAAATCCTCCTTAAAAGAAAAAGCAGCAGATGTTTCTGCTGCTGCTTTGTTAATAATCCTTGATTGTGGACCTAGTGGTGTCATGGTTGTGTGGATCACAACGTCAGAAATCCAATTTGCATTTTCTTCTGCCCAATCAACTGCTTGCTGATGAGCTTCTTCTAAGTCCAATGTCTCGCTAAAAAAAATCGTTAAATTTTGATTCTTTTGTGTTTTCATTTTTTTCTCCATTCATACAGTTTTTGTGAGATCAACAGAAAGATTGTCATAAAATTCATCATCGTACTCTCTTTGTGTATAATTACACATATTTCTAGGTTTAAATGTTTCAACCTTTTTAGGAGAAGTTAAATCGGTAAAAAGGCTATTTAAAAATTCGTCGCTATATTCCCTTTGAGTGTAATTGTGTTTTTGCCTGATGTAAGACGAATCGTATTTTCTGTCATTCTTTCTTGTGTTATTATTTGTGGTTGCCTTGTCGCAAATTTCATTTTTGCTCGTAGCTTGTTCTGCCATCGTGCGAGGTGCATTGTAAAGTGCAGTTCTTATGTACGATTGTCTGTTTTGTATTGTTGTATCGTCAACACGTTCTAATCTTGATAAGACGTAACCAAGGACATCATAATCGTATTTTTCAAATTGGATTTTTAGATCCTGGTTAGCAATGCGGTTGTCCTTGCCTATGGGCAGATATGGTTTTTTGGTTGTCATTGTATCAACCATCACATCTACTACCTCATTTAGCAGATTTAGTTCGTAATTTTTTGCGAGCAGGTCAAAATTGATATTTTCAAGAATTTTTTCACGCACGTGTGCTTTTTCATTCTCTCTTTCTATCATTTCTTTAGTATTTAATTGTACCGGATTTTCCAATATTGGTTTTCCCAATACTGGATTTTCCAATATTGGATTTTCCGTTATTGGTTTTTCCAATACTGGATTTTCCGTTATTGGATTTTCCAATACTGGTTTTTCTTGTGTTGGTTTTTCGAACACTATATATTCTACATCGACAAGCCTTCCTTTTTTGTCTCTTATTTTGAACCTTATAAGATATTTGTTATCTTCTAGCTCGTTTAGTGCTGAGTTCACGCTGTCTATTCCATCCTTTGATATCTTTACAAGCCCTTTTGCGGTGTAATCCCAATCCTCAGGGAGTGATAACATCAAGCTTAACAAGCCTTTAGCTTTTAGTGACAACTTTTTGTCTTTAAGGTGATAATTGGACATTACGGTATAATCTTTTGCTTTTTCTACCCTAAATATTGCCATTATTCGTCACCGCCTTTTTTGAGTTCGACATCTACATAGACACGTACATATTTACTTTGGTTTCTATTTTGATATGGATCAGTGACATTTAATATTCTAAAAGATTTTTGGAGCTTAGGTACTGCCTTTTCAACTTCTTCTAGCACACCTTCTAATCTGATTTTAACCATTGATACTACCTCCAATTTTCTTAATATAATTCTTAACGATTTGTCTAATGTCATTTTCATCAATATATCCATGGAGCTTGTATGGAATGTCAAAACTGAATTTTATAGTATAATATTTGTCCTCTTTTTTTTCGGGATATATGATCTTAAAAAAGTCTTCATATGAATATTCTCCATTTTCATAACTCTTTTTTAGCGAATTTGCTGTCGCAAATGATACTTGATATTTTTCTTCGTAGTCTAAAACTGATAGTAGATTCTCTTGGGCTTCAGATGACAAGTATGAAATTTGAACTGCCGGATTAATTTTAATGGTCCCTTCATCAGCAAGTTCGAGCAGTCTAGGATGCAAATAAGTGAGTCTGATGTAACGTTGGACCTGACGAGCACTATCAGTGGCATCGGTAGCAATTATTTCATCTGTTCTTAACTTCGTGCCAACTTGGCACGAAGTTAAATCTGTCCGTTTGCCTTGTCGCTTCATTGCTTCCATCTTCATTTTATAAGCAAATGCCTTTTCAGAAGGGCTGATAGTTTCTCGTTGGTTGTTAGCATCTACCATTGCGATAATAGCTTCATCATCTGTCATTTCTTTAATTACTGCGGAGATCTTTTCAAGTCCAGCTTGTTTTGCTGCGTATGTTCTTCGGTGACCCGATATAATTTCAAACTTACCTTTTTCTTCGGATGCTCTTACGATGATAGGGGTGTATACGCCATTCAATTTAACTGATTCAATAAGCCTATCCATTTCTTCATTATGAATGACTTTAAAGGGGTGATTTTTAAAGTCAACAAGCTGGTCTAAATATAAGTATTCGATGGTTTCACCAGTTCCAAATAATGCGTTTAACTCGTTCAGTGATTTCATTGTGCATCACCTCCTGAAATTAGCTGTGCGAGAGAATTATATGCTATAGAGGCTGTAGCCTTTGGGGCATACTCAATTACGCTTTTTCCGTATTTGCCTGCTTCTGCACATTTTATGCATTGGGGGACTGCTATATCTAGAAGCTCTATGTATTCTCCAAAAGCTTCTTTTATTTCATTTTTAGTTTCTTTTGCAAGATTTGTTCTTCCAGAGAACATTGTTAAAAGGATACCTTCTATTTGTAGATTTTTGTTTAGTTTCCTTTTTGTTTGTAAAATTGTTTTGATAAGCTGTGTTAATCCTATTGCTGACAAGTGCTCAGCAAGAGCAGGTACTAACACGCTGTCTGCTGCTGTGAAAGCATTGATCGTTAAGATATTTAAGCTTGGCGAGCAGTCTATTAATATATAATCATAATTTTCTTTAATTGTATCTAAAAAATCAGATAATAGATATTCTCTACGTGTTGCAGTTATCAACTGCATTTCAATTTCAGCAAGTCTGATTGAAGAGGGAACAACATCAACTCCGTTTTTTAAATAAATAATGCCGTAATCATTTTCGATTTCGGCATCCTGAGAAATTGATAATAAAATTTTTTCTATTGTTTCGGATTGGTTGTCCGGATTGAGGCCAAAACAGGTCGTTAAATTGCTTTGAGCATCAAGATCTATTGCAAGAACTGAATAACCTTGGTTGTTAAGGGCTACTGCTAGGTTTACTGTTGTGGTTGTTTTGCCAACTCCACCTTTTTGATTTGCTATTGCTATTACTTTACATTTTTTCATAATTTCCTCGCTTTCTGAAGCATTTAGCTTCTTTCTTGTGTATTAAGATTTTTAAAACAAGCAAGGAAAGCCTTTTTCTTGGAGTTACATCATTATCTTTTGTATGGAAAAGAATCTACAATAGTAGAAATTAAAAAATAAATCACACTACTCTCAAAGTAAAAAATAAAAGTGGCTTTTTTAATACTCCTAAACCTTGCGTTATTTTAAGATTTATGCAGAAGTTCCTTTAGCCCTTTTACTTGATTAGGTAAGTGTTAATGATCTCGTTTTTGGGAATAAAAAAAGACATCTTATTTCTAAGACGTCTTCTTCTTGTCCGGTCAACGAGTTAGCCGCTCATTAACGCTTACCATGACTTATTAATAATTTTACTGAAGAATTATACTCCATATGTAAAATTAACGCAAATTGGAAAATCCAATTTTGGCGGAAAGAGTGGGATTCGAACCCACGGTAGGCTCACACCTACGCCGGTTTTCAAGACCGGTGCCTTAAACCAACTCGACCATCTTTCCAGATAATTAGTGGGCTTTCAACGAAAGCTTTGTCATTATACACCATAAATCAATGCATGTCAAATATTTTTTTAATTTTTTTATTTTCTATTTATTTGAAAAAGTAAATGCAACTATATAATTCAAAGTTGCATTTACATTCAAAAGCTTTTTTGTCTTTTGGATTATTTCCTTTTTACCCTTTCAACCTTATTTTTCTCTTAATAACTACAATTAGTTTATTAAGGTAAATGCAGCTCTTTTACTAATGAAGTGTTTTCTTTTGGAATTTGCATTTTTTTCACATTTATATGTGATTGTTTTTACGCAACACTCAAAAATGTCTGATATTCAGCCAACAAACAGCTTGTGTCATTAAATTTAAGGCAACAAGAAAAACTTGACACCTTTGCTATTGTCTCAATGGCGATATTCAAAGAATTGCTATTTTCTCAAATGGATATCCAGCAATAAGATGGGAGTCTCTTCTTCGTCATTTTCTCCCTTCCATGCAACGATAAAGCGAATTTTTGACGATATTGGCGCATAACCGTTTTCCTTGAGTTTTGCAAGTGTTTCCGCAAACGCCTTAGAAATTTTTGCCACGCGCACATCTCTACCATTTTGCTCTGCTGTCAGATATACATCATCGATTTTAAGAGTAGTTCCGCTACGGAGGGCAAAAATAATTTCTTTCTTGTCCTTGAAGAAATCGAGCACCACGTCCCTATGCGTTGTTTGAAGCATGATTTCGGAAGGTTCTCCATACACCGTTTGATCTGCAATATGCTCAATGCCCGGTATATGATAATTATCAAACAGCGAGGTATTCGTATGGATGTATAGATTACTCTTGGCTCTCGTCATACCTACATATAATGCTCTACGTTCTGCATCCGTCTTGCCGGTTGAGTTTTTGAGCATCATATATACATTATCAAACTCGCGACCCTTCGATTTATGGATCGTTGAAACATAGATAATCTCTCGATCTTGCTCATCGTAAAAGTCCTCGAAATTCGACTCTCTTAAAAACTCTTCAAAGTCTGTACGGTACTTTACGGAATGGGTTGCTTCAAAATCCAAAATA
>JAZNOJ010000093.1:0-5142 GCA_045580735.1 Candidatus Egerieisoma sp.
TTCCTGTTCCCACAAACGATTAACATGACCTTTTTCTTCAATATTATCTTGACCAACGATTTCCGGCGTATCTTGCTCATCAAGTTTTGCACTTTGCAATTCCTCTAAAGACAAATCGCCTTCGAAATTTAACACATTGGAATTTGACTCAGGCTGCCAAAGATCACCCTTTTCTGTCAATTGTTCCTTACTTGAAGTTTCTTGAGCAAAGGCAGAAAAACTTGGGAAGGTTGTAAGCATCAAACTCAAAACCAACACAATAGCCAAGATTTTTGAAAACACTTTATTCTTTTTCACGAATCTCTTCCTTTCTTATTTTACTATATTGAGCAATTAATTTCAATACTTATAAGTTATCCCTCCTTAAACATGTTTAATCCGTGTATAAACCATAAGGCATAAAAAATAGAACTGCCATTTCTGACAGTTCTATTTTAATTCACTATTGCTTTTTTAGGGTGTATTTTAGGAACGAATTTGTGTAGTAGAAATTTAATATTTTGTTTTCGCATCATATACCGATTCGATATTTCCTACATAACATTCACGGTCTATGGTTTGCGGTATCATATATTCAACCTCTCTATGTATTCAACTTAATTACATTCTAAGAAACCTAATTTTTGAGAATTTTCTCTCATAAGTTGAACCATTCGTTTGCCAAAAACCCAGGCTTTTTTTTGCCAAGGATGTGTAAAATAGCCCCAATTAAAATCTTTGGAAACAAACAGATAATAATCTCCATTTGGATAAAAGAGTGGAAAATATGCACGTGTATCCTCAAGTGTTTCATACATCATATAATATTCATATGGTTCCTTTACACGAGGGTCGTACTTAAAACAACTGTGTTGCCAATCAAGTGCATAGATAAAATCATCCTTATCCATACACTCAGCAAAAATACTTTTCAATATATCTATTTGAACTGTAGTCCTGTAATTTCCATTCGCATCATGCGGATTCAATACTCGACCCATTCCGCTAATATCGTAAGTTTTTACATACTTTATATATTTGGGAAATGTAAATGGTGATTGAGTTTTATTATAATCAGGAGAAAAATCAAAAAGAGAACAGATTTTATCCCAAATTTCTTTGATTTCTGTTTTGTCTTCTATCAACACCCACTGTTTTTTCATAACATATCACCATTTTCAAAAAATTTATTACTCAACTTAATTTTACTCTTTTATCGTTAGTTCACAGTTAATTATACTTCAAGATTACTATTGAATCTTAATATATGTTTTATAATGATCTTGTGTATAATAAACACTTCCATCGCTTCCTCGCACAAAACGCACACTATCTCTCCCAAGACCATCGATATAATTATTCACATCAAACTCTTTATAGGTTATACTTACACCATTTTTAGAAGTAGGAAGTTTAGCTTCTCCAGCTCTTGGAATATTATCAAATGTAGCTCCTGCCTTTGTTCCTGGGGTTTGTCCCGATACATTTCCTTTCCATCCAGAATCAGAATATTTATTATACATTATTTGAGCATCACTTGGTAAATCAGATAAATTACCTGTACGATATCCCTTCCAAGCCGTTAGTTTACCATCTTTTGCATTAAATGTAACACCATCCTTTTCCAGCATATCCAAAGGACTGTTAGGATTAAAAGTACTGTTATTAATATTAACGCGATTAATTTGATTGAATATTAAATCATAATAAAAAAAAGAAAGACCAATCATTAGATGCTGTTGCCATTGGATATTCAATTCCATCATTTCATCATAATATGATTTACCAAGGAGACTATTATTATATATACTATTCAAAAGACCCTCGGCTGCTATACCGGCACCCGGTGCACAATAACCCAAGTTTTCGAGAATAATTGCCCGAACATAATTCCCCTCATCGTAAGTTTTTTTAAATAACTGTAATAAATTATATGCTCTTTCAAAATCAAATGAATAATTAGACCCCGGTTGATTAAAAGCGCATTCGGGATTTGTGAGTTGAGTTATAAAGATTGAATCAGTCCAACTTATATTGAAAATCCTATTAACTTTTACAATTGCCGTTGCATATTTTGTATTGTCCTCTGCCGATTCAGCTGTAATAGTAACCGTGCCTGGTGAGCTCGCACATATCATACCCGAATTACTAACCGTAGCAATACTATTATTACTTGATTTCCATACTAAACTTTTATTTGTAGCATTACTTGGCAAAACACATGCAGACATATAAAATGTATCATTTGGATCTAATGTTACATATGAAGGAAGCATACACACTTGGCTTACCGATATATAAGTATTATACTTCACCATAACGCTGGGAAAAAGGGAAGAATGCTGTGCTGAACCAAGTTGTGCGACTGTGCTCAAACCTTCTTGGTACGCTTTCAGCATAATGCCGTAATGGTTACTTACACCACCGTACGCTCCGCTTCTCCAGCTCTTGTAAATACTTGTTATATCAAAAGGATACCAATTTCCTGTACCTACATTATTTCCATCACTATCTGTTCCTTGATAGGGAGACATATACGCATCATCAATAAAATTACCGTATGCATTCCAAATGGTGCTATTACATTTTACTCCAGATTGTGTCCAATATTGCGTAGCGGCATACGCATCTACCCACAAACCAGAACCTCTATGTAGTTCAATAGGAATATACTTTACAGATTGAATTTGGTTGACTGAAATATTTTTAAGCGTTGAATGGTTCATCAAACCTGGGAATCGAACCAAGCTTCTAGCGATTCCTTTGCTACCCTGATAGCCCACATACAAATATGCGTTGTTACCATCATTAACGTTGTAATTACTGTAGATAGTTGCATCTTGAATTCTATTGTTTTGTTCTATCTTAACAGTCGGATCAATATATACCGGATAGACACGCTCACTATCAGAAAGATAGTCCTTATCAACTACCATTGTAAGAATATACTCTTGATCCTCGACAACAGTTTGAATATGGTAACTGTGTGTATATGTCTCAATAGATTCTACTTCGGATGATGTCACTTCATTAAGTTTGGGTTTATGTGTTGGAATATCTTCTTTTATAAATGGAGCACTATCATATACAACAATGTCTCCTATACTTACTATTTTTTTCCCTGTCAAAGGATTGGATAAGTATAATAACCCGTATTCTTCTACCAACTGCAATCCATCGGTTGTAAGTTTAAACTGAAACTCATTGAGTCCGACATTTTCCTGCAATATAATATCTTCCTTGTATCCGTTAAAGGTAGGCGTGTACCGCAAGGATATTTTTTCATCAAAAACATTCAGGTATTCTACATAGTCTGTATTTTGACCATCTTTGTTATGACCGGTTTGCCTGCTTGCTCCAGAACTTCCATTGATAAGCGGTGCTACTTCGATTCTTACATTATCGTACTTTAATATAACGCCTTTGTTCTTATGTACCTTCTTTGGGAAATAGGTATTGATATCATTTTCGACATTGGTGTAGTCGTTTCCTGTATCGGTTAGCTTGTTTTTCTTATCCTTAACATTTCCAGCTTTATCCTTGTATTTTATCGGCTCTGCATAGTAATACATTGTCTTAGTACCATCACGGTTCTGAAAGACAATCGAATTCAAGTCTTCTTCCTGTTCCCACAAACGATTAACATGACCGTTTTCTTCAATGGCATCACTTGATACAATTTCAGGCGTATCTTCATCAGCTAATTCAGCACTTTTAAGCTCTTCTAAAGATAAATCTCCTTCAAAATTTAACGCATTGGAATTTGACTCAGGCTGCCAAAGTTCACCCTTTTCTGTCAATTGTTCCTTACTTGAAGTTTCTTGAGCAAAAGCAGAAAAACTTGGGAAGGTTGTAAGCATCAAACTCAAAACCAATACAATAGCCAGAACTTTTGAAAACACTTTTTTCTTTTTCACGAATCTCTTCCTTTCTTATTTTACTATATTGAGTCATTAATTTCAATACTTATAACTTATCCCTCCTTAAACATCTCTAATCCGCAAATAAACTTATTCCGACAAAACAATTTTTAATACCGGTGAAAACAATCCATTATCACCAGATGATATGATAACATTGGAGTTCTCTGTATCACTTAGAATCATAAAACTGTTTTGTATAGAATACGATGCATTTTCTTTCCCTTTGTTTTTCATCATTTCCACAAGCAGTGCGGTTACATCAAGCTCATAATCGCCTGAAGTTTTCACAATCACTTCGGAGATAGGCTTCTCATCAAATGGTGGTCTATTAAACCAACGAGTGTTAATACTGCACCAATCTGCTTTTACTGCATAAGCAGATATCTTTGTTTCCTTCTTCAAGTCAAAAAGATTATGAAAAACATATTTTGCAGATACTATTTTTTCAGGATCAATATTCAAACTATTCAAAGTTTCGAATCGTACATAAGTCCATCCCTCACCTTTAAGTGTTTCATCACCCAAAAGAATATATGGCGATAAATAGTGGCTTGCCACGTCACCTGTATTCTCATAAGCAGAAGTATCCGGTTGTTTGGACTTATATAAATGAATGGATTGATTCAATACGACTGGATACTTTGTGTTTTTGTCATTAAGAAATTTTTCGTCAACAATATATTCCACTGTATAAATATTGTTTTCCACATCTTTATCTACTAATTTAACGCTGTTGGCATAACTCCAATTCCCATTCTTGTCCACCAATAAAGGAGTATAAAGTAATGATTTTACCTCTCCCTTTTCAAGAGCCGTTTTAAACAAAATATAATCCGGCGAACTTGTATCCGGTGCCAAATTCGGCAATTGAATTTTAATCTGATACTTGTTCTCCTTTGTGCGTTTTGGGATTACAATTTCAGTGTTAACACCAAACGATGTAGGGTAGCAAGTATAATCCATATCCTTGCCGAAGACATCTGCATATACCACAGCTTCTCTCTCAACATCAAACAAGACCTTAGCTTGTTTTTCAGTCGTGCTCATTTCCTCTGAAGCAAAATAAATATTTATGTAATTATCTCCCGTTCCAACAGTTATCGGCGTTTCATCAGACACTTGTTTCGGGAAAATCTTTTCAAAGTAATCCCCATTCGCTATATATTTATCATTAGATTCTGTTATAGCGTTCAACGACTCTTCAACAGGAGCCGAGTATAGTAAAATCTCGGTAGTATTA
>JAZNOJ010000094.1:0-10413 GCA_045580735.1 Candidatus Egerieisoma sp.
CTCCTAAAAGCTACTGCTTTGGTGTAAACTAAGTTGAAAGTAAATAAAATATATGCTATTTTTATAACATCAAAATTTTATTTCACTTTTTTGTGATTGTTCTTGTTTTCAAAAACCTACAAAATGTTTACGCTATCAAAATGCTTCCTTTAAGTTGACAAAAAAAGCTGTGAGTTATATACTAAATTAGTTAAAAAAATACTCGTCAGGAGGCTTTTTAGATGGCATTAGAAAAAATTGTAGCTATTTCAAACAAATATGGTGCAAATCCTGAGTTTGTACTAGCAGGTGGTGGAAACACATCATATAAAGATTCAAAGTATCTTTATATCAAAGGTTCAGGTACAACTTTAGCAACAATCACAGAATGTGGTTTCGTTAAAATGAACCGTAAGAAACTTTCTGCAATGTTCACAAAAGAATATTCTGCAGATGCAGCTGAAAGAGAAGCACAGGTTCTTGAGGATATGATGGATGCAAGAGAAAAGACAGAGCTTTCAAAGCGTCCAAGCGTTGAGACACTTCTTCATAATTTAATTAATTATAAGTATATCGTACATACTCATCCTTCAATGCTTAATGGTATGACATGTGGAGCAAAGGGTAAAGAAATTGCAAAAGAGCTTTTTGGAGATGAAATTATCTGGATAGATATTATTGAACCAGGATATGTTCTTGCTGCAAAGCTCAAAGAGGAAATGGATGCGTATAAGGCTTCAACAGGTAAGGATGCAGATATTATTCTTCTTCAAAATCATGGTGTATTTATTGCTGCAAACAGTGAAAGAGAAATAAATAAGAAAACAAAGTATGTTTTCGACAAAATTGCTAGCAAAATTACAAGAAAACCTGATTTTAAAGCTGTTGATTTTGATAAGGAAAAGGCTGCTTTAGTTGCTCCGGCAATAAGAATGCTTTTAAAGGAAGCTAATGAATCAGATTCTTCAATTGTAACATTCTGCACAAATAAAGAAGTTATGAATTTTGTTAAGGATGAAAAATCTTTCTATCCTGTTTCATCAGCTTATTCACCAGATCACATTGTATACTGCAAGCCTTATGCACTTTATGTTGCAGCAGATGATGATATGGAAAAGCAATATGCACTTATTAAAGAAGCTATCGAAGGATACAAGGCTAAAAACGGTTTTGCTCCTAAGATTGTAGCAGTTCAGAATTTAGGCTTCTTCGCTTGGGGAACAAATAAGAAAAACGCTGATATATGTGCAGAGGTTTTCCTCGATGCATGTAAGATTGGTGTTTATTCAGAAGGCTTCGGCGGACCTTTGTTTATGACACAATATATGATTGACTTCATCTGCAATTGGGAGGTTGAATCATATCGTTCAAAGGTTAGCCTTGCTGGTGGCGCTGCTTTAAGACTTAATGAAAAAATTGCTATTGTTACAGGTAGTGCTCAAGGCTTCGGACAAGGTATTGCTGATGAAATGCTCAAACAAGGTGCTAATGTTGTTATTGCAGACCTTAATATTGATTTAGCAAAAGCTAACAGCGACAACATGAACGAAAAGTACGGTAAAAACAGAACAATCGCTTGCAAAGCAGACGTAGGTAATGAAGAAGCTGTTACAGACATGGTTTACACAACGGTTCTCGCTTACGGTGGACTTGATATTTTCGTAAATAACGCAGGTATCGCTATTGCAGGAAGTCTTGAAGAAATGACAATTCCTAAGTTTGATTTGGTAACAAAGATTAACTATACAGCATATTATCTTTGCGCTAAGCTTGCTTCAAGAATCATGAAGATTCAAAACAAGTTTGCACCTAATTACCCAATGGATATTATTCAAATCAACTCTAAATCAGGTCTTGCAGGAAGCAATAAGAACTTTGCATATGCAGGAAGCAAATTTGGTGGTATTGGTCTTACACAGAGCTTTGCACTTGAGCTCGTTCCTTACAACATCAAGGTTAATGCTATCTGCCCAGGAAACCTTTTGAATGGTCCATTGTGGTCAGATCCTGAAAAGGGACTCTTTGTACAATATTTCAAGGCTGGTAAAGTTCCAGGAGCTAAGAGTGTTGCTGATGTTCGTGAATTCTACGAGAGTAAGGTTCCTATGCATCGTGGATGTGAAATTATAGATGTTGCAAGAGCAATTTTCTATATTGTTGAACAGGAGTATGAGACAGGACAAGCAATTCCTGTAACAGGTGGACAAAATATGCTTAACTGATGATTTCTTATCAGTATTTTAGTTGACTTAAAATAACTCCGCAGTCGCACCTTGAATTTGCAAGGTGCGACCTTGCGGAATTGTTTGCATAAAGGAGCAAACATATTTTGCTAAATAATATAAGTAGCCGAAGAGATTTAAGGAGGAAAAATGGCAAAAAACACATACAGTAATGATAGTATCACTGCATTAGTCGGCCCAGATAGAGTTAGGAAAAAGCCTGCTGCGATTTTGGGTTCCGATGGTCTTGAAGGCTGCCAGCATACTTTTATTGAAATACTTGCAAACTCAATAGATGAAGCAAGAGAGGGTTACGGAAAAGTAATCGAAATAACACGATTTAAAGATAAATCTATTCAAATACGTGACTATGGCCGTGGTTGTCCGGTTGATTATAATGAAAAAGAACAAAGATTCAATTGGGAGCTTGTATACTGTGAGCTTTATGCAGGTGGTAAATACAATACAAATGACGGTGAAAATTACGAATACAGTTTGGGAACGAATGGCCTTGGTAGCTGTGCAACCCAATACAGCTCCGAATATATGGATGTGACTGTCTACAAGGATGGTTACAAATATGATTTACATTTTGAAAAGGGCTATAATGTTGGAGGCCTAAAAAAGGAAAAGTGTGAATATAAACATTCAGGTACACTTCAAAAATGGAAGCCAGATTTGGAAGTGTTCAATGATATTAATATTCCGTTAGAATTTTTTACGACGATGTTAAAAAAACAAGCGGTTGTTAATGCTGGTCTTAAATTTAAATTTTATGATGAGGAATCAGGACAGAAATATGAATTTTTGTACGAAAATGGAATTACAGACTATGTAACAGAAATTTCTGCTGGTAAAGAAATAACAGGCGTTCAGTTTTCAGAAACTGCAGCTAAAGGAAAGGATAGACCAGATAAACCTGAATATAAGGTAAAAATGCAATTTGCATTTTGCTTTAATAATGAAATAAATTTAATAGAATATTACCATAACTCCAGCTTTTTGGAAAATGGCGGTTCTCCAGATAAGGCGGTAAAAAATGCCTTTGTTAGTGAAATTGATAAATATATCAAATCACAAGGAAAATATAATAAAGACGAAAGTAAAATAACTTTTACTGATATTCAGGATAGTTTAATCATTGTAACCAACTCGTTTTCAACAATGACAAGCTATGAAAATCAAACAAAAAAAGCTATAAATAATAAATTTATTCAAGAGGCTATGACAGAATTTATAAAGCAGCGTCTTGAAATATTCTTTATTGAGAATAAATTAGAGGCAGATAAAATAATGGAGCAGGTTCTTGTAAATAAAAGAAGCCGCGAGTCTGCTGAAAAACAGCGTATCAATATTAAGAAAAAGCTTTCAGGCAATATTGATATGACAAATAGAGTAAAGAAGTTTGTTGACTGCAGAACTAAGGATGCAGAAAGAAGAGAGCTATATATAGTAGAGGGTGACTCTGCTTTGGGCTCTGTTAAATTGAGTAGAGATAGTGAATTTCAAGCTATTATGCCACTTCGTGGTAAAATTTTGAATTGTCTTAAAGCAGATTACGGAAAAATATTCGAAAGCGATGTTATCGTTGATTTAATAAGAGTTCTTGGTTGTGGTGTAGAGGTTAAAACTAAACACAAGGATTTGACTATGTTTGATATGAACAGTCTTAGATGGGCAAAAATTATTATCTGTACCGATGCCGATGTAGACGGTTTCCAAATTAGAACTCTTGTTTTGGCAATGATTTACAGACTTATGCCGACACTTATTAGCGAAGGAAAAGTTTTTATCGCAGAAACTCCGCTTTATGAAATTACTTGTAAGGGTAAGACATATTTTGCATATGATGATAAGGAAAAGGTAAAAATTCTCGATGAAATAACCGGTGTGGGTAAGATAACTATACAACGTTCAAAGGGACTTGGTGAAAATACTGCTGAAATGATGGCACAAACAACCATGAATCCTTCTTCAAGAAGGCTTATTAAGGTGATGCCTGAGGATGCAGAAAAGACAGCCCTGTGTTTTGATATGCTACTAGGCGATGCACTAGAGGCAAGAAAAGAGCATATAAGAGATTTTGGTCATTTGTATTTAGATGATCTTGATGTGATGTAAGGAGGTAGGGCATTGTGGCAAAAAAGAAAAATGATGATGTGAATATTATTAAGCCTGAAAATCCTTATGTCGAGCAGCATATTACTGATACATTGGAAGAAAATTATATGCCTTACGCAATGAGCGTTATAGTATCTCGTGCTATTCCTGAAATTGATGGGCTTAAACCATCTCATAGAAAGCTTCTTTATACAATGTATAAAAAAGGCTTGATAAATGGAAGCAGAACAAAATCTGCAAATATTGTCGGTGAAACAATGAAATTGAATCCCCATGGTGACATGGCTATCTATGAAACAATGGTTCGCATGACGAGAGATCATGGTGCACTTTTGCATCCTTATGTAGATTCTAAAGGAAATTTCGGTAAGCATTATTCAAGAGACATGGCTTTTGCTGCGCCACGTTACACAGAAGCAAAGCTAGAAAAAATATGTGAGGAGCTTTTTAAAGACATTGATAAGGATACCGTAGATTTTGTAGATAATTATGATGGTGAATTAAAGGAACCAACATTGCTACCTGTTACATTCCCTACCATTTTAGCTAATCCTAATCAGGGTGTGGCTGTAGGAATGGCAACAAATATATGCAGCTTTAATCTCCATGAAATTTGTGATGCAACATGTGCTTATATAGATAATAAGGATGCAGACCTGCTTCAATATATAAAAGCTCCCGATTTTACAACAGGTGGTACAATTATTTATACAAAGCGTGTGCTTGAAAATATTATTGAGACAGGCAGAGGCAGTCTTAAAATACGAGGTAAATATCGTTTTGATAAAAAAGGAAATTGCGTAGAAATATATGAAATTCCATATACAACTTCATCGGAAGCTATTATGGAGGAAATTATAAAAGTGGTAAAAGAAGGTAAAATAAAAGATATACTTGATGTTCGTGATGAAACAGATTTAAGCGGTCTCAAAATAACGGTTGATATCAGGAAATCGGCAGACGCAGATGAAATTATGAACAAGCTTTATAAGTTTACGTCACTTGAATCTTCTTTTGCATGTAATTTTAATGTATTGATAGATGGCAGACCTAAGGTTTTAGGAGTTAGAAATCTTATATCTGAATGGCTGAAATTCAGAATGGGTTGTATAAAAAGACAGCTTGCGTATGAGATTAAGCAAAAGAAGGATAGACTTCATTTATTAAAAGGCTTAGATAAAATTTTGCTTGATATTGATAAGGCAATAAAAATTATTCGCGAAACAGAGCATGATGATTTGGTTATTCCGAATTTGATGTGGGGCTTTGGTATTGATGAGATACAAGCTAATTTTATTGCAGAGATTAAGCTTCGTAATTTAAATAAGGAATATATACTAAATAAATTAGACGAAATCGATAAGCTTCTCAAGGATATTGCTGATTTAGAGGACATGCTAGGTAAGGATAATCGTATTAAAACGAGAATAAAGCATGAGCTTCGTGCGATAGAAAAGAAATATGCTAAGGATAGATTGACAGATGTAATAAATGAAGATGAGGTTACAGTTATTACGCTTGATAATTTGATTGAGGACTACAACTTAAAGCTTTTCCTTACCAGAGATGGATATTTAAAGAAAATTCCTCTTACAGCGCTTCGTTCATCACCTGAACAAAAGCTAAAAGAGGGTGACGAAATAGTACAAGAGGCGGAATGGCATAATAAGTCTGAAATTATTTTTGTTTCAAACAAGCAATCTGTTTATAAAATGAAAATTCATGATTTACCGGATTGTAAGGCAAGCTCTTTAGGAGAGTATCTGCATAATATTTTAGGTCTTGATAGTGATGAAAAAGTTGTATTTTTTGTCGTTACTGATAATTATTCCGGACAGATGCTTTTTTCCTTTGAAAATGGTAAAATATCTAGAGTGCCGCTTTCTGTTTATGAAACAAAGACAAACAGAAAAAAACTAATAAATGCTTATGGAGCTTCGGCACCTCTGGTAGATGTTATGTTTATTCAAGGAGAGACTGAAATTGCAGTAAGTAGTAGCAATGATAGAATATTGGTATTTAGCTCTGAAATGATTCCTTTGAAAACTACAAAGAGCACACAAGGAGTTCAAGTGCTAAAATTGAAGAAGGATTATAAGCTTAAATACATGAAGAAAGCAGAAAGCTGTGGCTTTGCTGATTATAAGGTTTATCGGACAAAGAATATTCCAGTCGCTGGTAGCTTTATTAAAGATGCAGACAAGCCGGGAGAACAGCTGACATTGTTTTAAGTATTATTAATATATATTATATTGTGGAGGTTTTGTTATGAACAAAGAAGAATTAATTGTAAAGCTTAATGATGCAGATGTAAATGTACGTCTTGACTCTTTAAGAAAGCTTATGGAAATGATTAAAGCAGGTGAAATAGAAGCACCGAAGCAGGGAAATGATGTAAATAACCACATTCATACAACATTCTCATTTTCACCTTATTCACCAACTAAGGCTGTATGGATGGCATATAATGCAGGACTTCAAACAGCAGGTATCATGGATCACGATTCATTAAGTGGTGCAAGAGAGTTTATTGAAGCTGGTAAAATTGTAGGAATTCTTACAACCATCGGTGTAGAGTGCAGAGTTAATATGAAAAATACTCCACTTGGAGACAAGAGAATTAATAATCCTGATCAGAAGGGTATTGCTTATTGTACAATGCATGGTGTTCCTCATCAGCACATTGATGAAGTAGTAAACTTTTTCAAGCCATATGTTGCAAAGAGAAATGAACGTAACCGTAAGATGATAGACAGAATTAATGAGCTTACAGCTCCTTATGGAATACATACTGATTTTGATAAGGATGTAGTGCCGCTTTCAGAATTTGTAAACGGAGGAAGTATCACAGAAAGACATCTTCTTTATGCTCTTTCAAAGAAAATTACTGAACGTTTTGGAAAAGGTGAAGCAGTTGTTAAATTCTTGACAGAGGATATGGGAATTGCAGTTAGTGGTAAGGTTAAAGGCTTCCTTGAGGACTCAGAAAATGTAAATTATGAATATGACCTTCTTGGCGCATTAAAGAGTAATCTTGTTGAGAAGTTTTATATTGATGCTGATGAGGAATGTCCTGATGTTACAGAGATGATTGCTCTCGCTGCAAGAATCAATGCATTCTCAGCTTATGCATACCTCGGAGATGTAGGCGATAGCGTAACAGGGGACAAGAAAACACAGAAATTCGAGGATGATTATATTGATTTGCTTTTTGATGTAATTAAAGATCTTAAGTTTAAGGCAGTTACATATATGCCTTCAAGAAATACAATGGAACAGCTTAGAAGAATTCGTTCTATGTGCGACAAATATGATTTCTTCCAAATTAGCGGTGAAGATATAAACTCACCTCGCCAATCATTTATTTGTGAGGCACAAAGAAATCCTGAGTTTGCTAATTTGTATGAGTCAACAATGACGCTTATTCGTCATGAGGCTGAAAATAGTACGATTTAATTTTTGAAATTAGCATAGTTTAGGCAGAAAGGATAAATTGATTTATTCAATTTATCCTTTTAATAATATAAAAGGAAAGGTGTTAGTTTGTGAATTTATCTAATATGTACGGAAAGCTTGGTATAAGTGAGGCTGTATTAAGGCTAGCTGATGAAGCTGAAAAGGGTATGGCAGAAGCGTTTAAAGAAATTGATGAAATTGCAGAATATAATCAGGCGAGAGTTACGTTGGCTATGCAAAATAACAGAGTGAATGCGACCTGCTTTGCGGCAACTACCGGTTATGGATATAACGATTATGGTAGAGATAATTTAGAAAATATATATGCTGAGGTTTTTGGAAGTGAGGCAGCACTTGTGAGACCTCAAATTACATGTGGAACACATGCTCTTGCGGTTGCATTATCGGCTAATTTACTTCCGGGAGATGAGCTTTTATGTCCTGCCGGAGGACCATATGATACTTTAGAGGAGGTAATTGGAATACGTGAGTCACCTTGTTCTTTAAAAGAATATGGTGTTTCGTATCGTCAAGTCGAATTAAAGGAAGATGGCAGCTTTGATTATGAAGCCATTAGAAATGCGATTACTGATAAGACTAAAATGGCTGAGATACAAAGATCAAAGGGTTATAATACAAGACCTAGCTTTTCAGTACAGCAGATAGGTGAGCTTATAAAATTTATAAAATCTATAAAGCCGGATATCATATGCATGGTGGATAATTGTTATGGAGAGTTTACAGAAATCATAGAACCGACTCATGTAGGAGCTGATATGGCAGTAGGTTCATTAATAAAGAATCCCGGAGGTGGACTTGCTCCTATAGGTGGATATATTTGTGGAAGTAAAGAATGTATCGACAGGTGTGCATATAGATTAAGTGCACCCGGTCTTGGTCAAGAGGTGGGGGCAAATCTTGGAATTCTTACGTCGTTATATCAAGGCTTCTTTTTGGCGCCGAATGTAGTTGCAGGTGCATTAAAGGGTGCGGTTTTCGCATCATATATATACGAAAAGCTTGGATTTAGAACTATTCCTAATAGTAGTGAAAAGCGTCATGATATTATTCAAGCTGTGGAGCTCCGTTCCCCTGAAGCTCTAAAAGCTTTTTGTCTCGGAATTCAAGCAGCTGCACCGGTAGACAGCTATGTGACTCCAGAGCCTTGGGCTATGCCAGGCTATGATGCTGAAGTAATAATGGCTGCCGGAACATTTATACAAGGCTCATCGATTGAGCTTAGTGCGGATGGTCCGATGAGAGAACCATATGCTGTATATTTTCAAGGTGGACTTACGTGGCATAATGCAAAGCTCGGAATTCTGATGTCAGTACAAAAATTGATTGATAAGGGAATTGTAAAAATAAGTTAAGAATGTTATTATTAGAAGATAATAATATAAT
This sequence comes from Candidatus Egerieisoma sp., assembly GCA_045580735.1. GTDB lineage: Bacteria > Bacillota > Clostridia > UBA1212 > UBA1255 > Egerieisoma. The sequence continues at coordinate 9,183 of JAZNOJ010000094.1, forward strand.
GAGAGGAAATTAATTATGAGTGATAATAAAAAACAAAGAATATTCAGTGGGATACAGCCGTCGGGAAATTTGACATTAGGAAATTATTTGGGTGCATTGAAGCATTTTCCTGAGCTTCAGGACAATTACGAATGTCTTTATTGCGTAGTTGATTTACATACTTTGACTGTAAGACAGGACCCTCAAATGCTAAGAGAACGATCATATGCAGTATTAGCATTGTATATGGCATGTGGTTTAGATCCTGAAAAAACAATTTTATTTCTTCAATCACAGGTTCCGGCGCATGCCGAGCTATCATGGGTATTAGGCTGCTATACATATATGGGGGAGCTTAATAGAATGACTCAATTTAAAGATAAATCATCAAAGCATTCGGATAATATTAATGCAGGACTTTATACGTATCCAGTTTTGATGGCTGCTGATATTTTACTTTACCAAGCAAAGTATGTTCCAATTGGTCAGGATCAAAAGCAACATCTTGAATTAGCAAGGGATATCTCAATGAGATTTAATAAGGTATATGGCGATACATTTACAATTCCAGAGCCTTTAATATCAAAACAAGGGGCTAGAGTAATGAGCTTACAAGAGTCTGCTAAAAAAATGTCAAAGTCAGATACTAATGTGAACAATTATATATTAATAACAGAACAACCAGAAGTGATTATTAAGAAATTTAAAAAGGCCGTTACCGATTCGGATGCTGAGGTTCGTTACGACGTTGAAAATAAACCGGGAATAAGTAATTTGCTGAATATCTATGCTGCAGTTAAAGATATTTCGATTGAAGATGCTGAAAAGGAATTTGTAGGTAGTCGTTATGGTGACTTCAAGCTTGAGGTAGGCACATCTGTAGTTGAAGCTCTTGAACCGATTAGAAAAGAATACGATAAGCTTATGGAGGATAAAGGGTATTTGGAAGCGGTGCTAAAGAAAAATGCATTAAGAGCAAAAGAAATTGCAGAAATAACCAAAAAAGATGTTTATGAAAAGGTTGGATTTTTACTTGGATAAAATAAAACGAGCAGAAGACCTCTGAAATGATAAAAATTGGTAAAAAAAACGGTAAATTCTCAAAGTAAAGGCAACACTTAAGCATAATGTTGCATTTACTGTGGAAAATAGTGTCCAACTTAGTCTGATAATATTGCAAAATACGCATAAATCAGCTAAAATTTGGTTGGCTCAGGTCAAATAGGGCGCACTGAAATAAGCCTGAGATCAT